>JAQTRI010000313.1 GCA_028711905.1 Candidatus Wallbacteria bacterium
GCATGTCGATGAGGAACTGATGCGCGAGCTGATCGGCATCAGAGAGGGACTGCCTGTATCTGAGGTGCTGCTGGTTCTTGACGCCATGACCGGTCAGGACGCGGTAAATGCCGCGACCATATTCAATGATCAGGTCGAAATCACTGGTATTGTGCTGACCAAGACCGATGGCGACGCCAGAGGTGGCGCGGCGCTTTCCGTAGCCAGAATTACCGGCAAGCCTGTCCGATTTATCGGAACAGGTGAAAAAATCGAGGAGTTCGAGCTTTTCCACCCGGATCGCATGGCAAGCCGCATCATGGGTATGGGAGACATGCTTTCTCTCATTGAAAAGGCTCAAAAGACCTTTGATGAGAACAAGGCTCTGGAAATGCAGGAAAAAATCCGCAAGATGGAGTTCAATCTGGAGGATTTTCTTGATCAATTGCTGCAGATCCGAAAAATGGGTCCGCTTACTCAACTGATGGAGATGATTCCGGGATTTTCCAAGATCAAAGGTTCTCTCAACATGGAAGAAATGGGCGAAAAACCTATGAGAAAAGTCGAGGCCATTATCCGTTCCATGACCCGGGAAGAGAGACTCAGCCCGAAAATCATCGATGGATCCAGGAAAAGGCGCATCGCCGGAGGTTCCGGCACAGCGGTACATGACATCAACCAGCTTCTGAAGCAATTCGAGCAGATGCGCGGCATGATGAAGCAGATGAATACCATGGGTAAAAAATTCAAGGGAAAAAACTTGCCATTCATGAAAAACATGATATAATGTTGGTCTTGAGTTGAAAAAAAATATTGAGATAGCATGACCTGAGGAGGTACGCATGTTGAAGCTGAGACTGAAAAGGATGGGAGCCCCAAAAAAGCCGTTTTACAGGATCGTGGCCATTGACGATGCCTGCCGCAGAAACGGGCGCTACATCGATAAGATCGGGCTTTACGATCCTACCAAAACCAACCCTCTGCTGGAGATCGATGAGGCTAAGGTCCTGGATTTTCTTAAGCAGGGAGCCATTCCCACGGAAACCGTGAAGAACCTGCTGCAGAACAGCGGGATCTGGAAGAAGTACCACGAAAGCGCGAAGTAATTCTGCGCACCATCTTTTTTTGAGGGGGAGCCGTGGAAGATCTGCTGCGATACATGGTGAAGTCACTGGTAGACAACCCGGACCAGGTGGAAATCAAGAAAGTGGAAGGGGAAAAGACCATTATCCTTGAGCTTAAAGTCGCTGAAGGTGATGTGGGCAAGGTGATCGGTAAGCACGGAAAGACCATCAACGCCATCCGTACGATCGTCAAGTCCTCCATTAACAAGGAAAGCAAAAAGGTGATGGTGGAGATTCTCCAGTGAAGGCGGAGCAGTGAAGAGTTCAATGACAGTCATGAGAAAAGTCCTGGTTAAATCCATCGTTACCGATGAATTGAAACGGCAGCTCAAAATGCAGATGGATAATGCCATGCGGAATGTGACGGAGATATTGAAAAATGCTGAAAAGCAGCGTAAGGACATCACGCGTCCGGGTACAGCAGGCCCTGCTGAACAGCAGGCGCTCTACAGCATCGACACTGAGATCGGAAAGCTGAAACGACAGCTGGAAGAGTTGCGCCAGAAACAGGATGAATACGCTGAGTTGAAGATGGGATCGGAATTCATGCAGGGTGTTGTCGACAGCCCCTGCGAAATGAATGTCGGAGATTCTTTCTTTGAAAGGCTCTCTCAGGCAGAGATTGTTCTTAAGGACGGCGAGGTTGTTGAAATCAAGAACATCTGAGACCCGGGATTTGAACCGGGCCGGAAAACATACATTATCATCGCATAAAACAGAAGGAGTGGAATATGAGCGACAAACTGAAGATGGTGGAAAAGGAATTTATCAAGGCCGACATTCCGAACTTCAAACCCGGAGACAGGGTCAAAGTGAATGTCAAGGTCAAAGAAGGTGACAAGGAACGCATTCAGCCCTTTGAAGGAGATGTGATCGCCTGTCGCGGCGAAGGCATCAACGCGAGTTACACTGTGCGGAAAGTTTCTTACGGCACTGGAGTGGAACGCACTTTTCTTCTGCATTCTCCAAGAATCCAGAGTATCGAGATCAAGCGTTCCGGTGTTGTTAGGAGAGCCAAACTTTTTTACCTGCGCGGTCTTTCAGCCAAGAAGGCCAGGATTAAAGAGAAAAAGTTCTCCTGAAATATAGAGATATCCTTAAGTGATGAAGCAAAAGCCCTGGCCGGTTCAGGGCTTTTTGTTTTTACAGATTTGAAAGTGAGCTGAACAATGGATTGCAGCCAGTCAGGCAGGAGCTGGTATCCGCATCACATGATGAAAGCCACCGAAGAGTTAATGCGGTGCGCCATGGCAACGGATGCTTTTCTTTATTTCCTTGACGCCAGGGCTCCGGTCACGACTTTCAATCAGGATTTTATCCCTGGTGACGGGAAGCTGATTATCCTGCTGAACAAGGCCGATCTTGCTCCTTATGATGCGGTTGCATTGTGGCAGAAGCGTTTTCGTGATCGATTCCCGGTTTTTTCTTTATCAGCTCGGGATAAGTCGCAGTGTCTTGACACAATGAAAAAAATTCGAAAAATTATTACCCGCAGGGTGCTTTACCTGATGGTTGCAGGTGTGCCGAATGTCGGAAAATCATTGTTTATCAGGAATGTTACAGGCAAAAAAATCAAAGTCGGTTCTTCTCCGGGTGTCACCACAAAGGTCAGCTGGTTGCCTGCATTGGATGGAGTCCACTTTGCTGATACTCCGGGAATTCTCTGGCCCAGAATAGATGGTGACGACATGTTCGCCAGATTGTGCCTGATCGATGCCATCGGCGGGCGCATGATCGACTCCGAACTGGCTGGAAGGTGGCTGCTGCGCTTTCTGGAAAAACACGCCGAATCTTTTGCCCGTCGTTACGGTGCTGCCATCAGTTCTGATCCCCTGGTGAACATCAGGAACATTTCTGATAGAATGAACATCAGAAAAGAAGAAAGTTCGCGCGCATGGGAAGTCCTGATCCAGGATTTTCGATGTGGTCGGCTGGGAAAACTGGTGCTCGATGAGATTGAGTAAGTTAAGCGTTTCAAGCCCGCAGAAGCTGTTCCGGATATTGCTCCTGGCGGTTGTTTTTGTTGTTTTTTATCTGCTGCTGCTCCTTGATCTCAAACCTGTGCATGTTCTTCCGGGACAGGGCGAGGTGGCTGATTTTGATATTATAGCACCGTCTGATTTTGTTGTTGAGGATAAGAAGGAGACCGAGAGGTTCCGCCAGGAAGAAATGGAGCGGGTTAAATCTCAATACCGCAAGGATCCTACTGTAGAATTACGCACTGATCATGCCCTTAACGAGATCTTCGACTGTATTTATCAAAAAAGGGTTGAAGACCTGAAAAAAAAGTATCAGCTGTCTATCAGCCAGTTCAACGAATTTATCGTTATGTCACACAAGGAGCTTCTCCAGCACAAAACCAGGATCTTCGAGTTTCTCCAGAAAAGCCTTAAGGAAGGCATCAGGGAAGACAGCCGCTTCAGTGACTGGACCGCAGCGCTGCCTGAAGATTTCCGCTCATCTCAGGACACGATGATTGTCATCGAGCGGGTGTATGAACCGAACCTGATTTTTGACCGGAAAAAGACCGAACAGCTGAAAAAAGAAGCCTCTGAAAAAGTACTGCCTGTGTCGATCCTGATCAATAAGGGAGATGTGATAGTCAGGAAGGGAGACACTGTCGACACCCAGGATTTCAAGATTCTCAAGGAGATGGGATTATACCGCAGTCGCACAGGAACGCTTTTTCAGCGGACCGGCATTCTCATTTTCCTTATTATTCTGTTGTTTACGGGATTTTTGTACATTCACCTTCTGGAAAAGGATGTACTGATCGGCGGTAATGTGGCATGGATGCTCCTTTCTGTAACCATGCTGATGATGCTGGCAGCCAAAATGTTCAAGTGGCTGACAGGGAACAATATCACTATGGAGAACCTTCTTGGGGATATCAATGTGCTTTCTCCCGCCGCATTCCCCTTAGCTGTCGCTTCAGTGGTCATCACTGTGCTGGTGGGAGGCAGACTGGCTGTGTTGATCAGTGTTTTTCTGTCCACTTTTGCCGTGTATCAGCTTGAAGCCAGTTATTACTATGTTTATTATTTCCTGTTTTCCAGTTTTTTTTCTGTTTTCATGAGCATGAAGGCCAACCGGACAACTGAACTGAGCCGCAATGGAATTTTTACCGGACTGATCAATGTGGTAGTTCTTTTTTCTCTGTATCTGATCTTCGAAGACCCGATCTATTACGAAGAGCAATACTGGGCCATGCTTGGTCGAGACATGGTGCTCGGATTCCTCAACGGTATAGTTTCCGTAGCCTTAGCTATCGGTTTTCTGCCTTATTTCGAGTCGGTTTTCAAAATCTCCAGCGCTTTGCGTCTTCTCGAATTTGCTGATCTCAATCAGCCTCTGCTTAAGGATCTGATGCTGGAGGCGCCGGGAACTTATCAACACAGCATTGTTGTCGGAAATCTGGCTCAGGCTGCAGCTCAGGCACTGGGAGCGGATCCTCTTTTATGTAAAATCGGGGGATATTATCACGATATCGGCAAACTGAAGCGACCTAATCTTTTCATGGAAAACCAGCTCAGCTCCGAAAACAGGCATGACGACCTTTCTCCTAACCTGTCAGCCCTGATCATTGCTTCGCATGTCAAAGACGGCATTGAGACTGCCCGGGCACAGAAACTGCCTGAGGAACTGATTGAAATTATCGGGCAG
>JAQTRI010000314.1 GCA_028711905.1 Candidatus Wallbacteria bacterium
CTTATCCGGTTCCAGCGACAGGAACAGAAGGCTGTCCTGGAGCTGATCGCGGAACCCATAGGCCCCGCCGCACTGGTAATAGGCGCTGCGTCCCATGATGCGGCAGGAGTAGGCCTGGTACTTAAGCCAGAAATTGGCCAGCACATTGACTGCCGGGTCAGGCGTATCCACTGTCAGGCGGTCGCAGAATTCAGTCCAGAATGCGCAGGATTCGCGGAACAGTCGCTCGTGGTCACTGACAGCGCGGGAGTAGCGCTCAAGCATGGACGCATCATTGGTTTTCTCCTCAGCGCCCAGGCAGTAGACAAGGGTGATTTCCTGCCCCGGTGCCAGTTCCATCTCGTGGTGCAGTGTGGCGCACTGTTCAAAGCCTGTACCTGTGGTGCCGGTAAGAGGAGCCCCTGATAAGGCCGCTGCCTCAGTGATCGTATTGTACTGGCCCAAAAAGCGCTCGCGGTTGCACTCGAAATCTGCAGGCGGAAGATCGCTCATGAAAAACATGCGGTACGGCCAGTCCTTGTTCCAGGAACCGTCATGTTTCAATGGCGCAGTCCAAAGGGTTTTGCCGAACAATAATGCGTGGTGCTGTTCGTCGTATTCGGATGTGACAAAAGTCTTGTGAAATTCCCTGTGCCAGTCAGGGAATACATCCAGCACAGGATTGAAATAGGTGAAGCTCGATAATTTGCGGCTGGTATTGCCCTCATTGCGGATTTTCAGCACCCACATCTCGCAGTTCAGGCCGCGGGGTACGAAGATGCGCAGGCTGGAGCGGATTTTTGCGTACAAACCTTTGAAATCGGTATAGCCCAGGCCATGAGTGCAGGAAAATTCATCGAACTCCGGTTTGAGAGGCATGGGTGTCAACGACCAGAATTTACCGGTATTTTCATCGCGCAGAAACAGATATTTTCCTGAGGCGTCTGAAATCAGGTCCTGGTCCCATCTCGTGATGCGGTTGAGCATGGCGTGGTCAAGCCAGGAGTAACCGCTGCCGGTCTGGGCAATGGTCAGTCCCCAGCGGCCATTGGAAATAACATTGGCCCAAGGTTTTGGGGTTTTCCAGTCTGAGATCACATAGGATTTGCCGTCATCGGAAAAATGTCCGTACTTGCCTTGTAGAACTGCCATGATATCTCCTTTATCCTTTCACCGCACCTGCGGCAATGCCCTTGATGTAGTGTTTCTGCGCCATGAGGAACACCAGAACTACAGGTAAAATCACGATCACTGAGCCGGCCATCAGCAGTCCCCACTCGGCGTTGTACTGGCCGTTGAGGTTGGCCAGCGCTACAGGCAGGGTGTATTTACTCTCGGACAGCATGACGATCAGGGGCCAGAGAAACTCGTTCCATGCGCCCATGAAGTTGAAGATCAGAAGCGTGGCCAGCACAGGCCGACAGAGGGGCAGCATGATGCTCCAGTAGATCCTTAATTCGCCGCACCCGTCAATGCGTGCCGACTCCAGCAATGCTTCAGGCACATCGACCATGAACTGGCGCAGCATGAAAATGGCGAATACTCCTGCGCCGCCCGGGATGATCAGGCCTAAGTACGAATTGAGAAGTCCCAGGTGCTTGAGGATGATGAACACAGGCATCATGGTCACCTGTCCCGGTACCATCATGGTGACTAAAAGAAGAGCGAACAACTTTTCCCTGCCCGGAAAAGCCAGCTTGGCAAAAGCATAGGCAGCCAGTGAATTGACGAACAGGGAAAACAGTGTCAGTCCCAGGGCCACGATCAGGCTGTTGGCAAAGCAGCGGCCGAAGTCGATCCTGCGGAAAAGTTCAAGATAGTTGTCCATGGTCGGGGCCTCGGGGATGATCACCGGCTCCTTGGTGAATATCTCCGCAGGGACCTTGAATGAGGTGGAAACCATGAACACCAGGGGTAGCAGTGTGGCTGCCACGCAAATCAGGGCCAGAATGTGCAGCGCAGCGCTTTTTAAAAGTTTTTTCCCCATCATTCCCCCCTACCGGTCGGATGCTTTCAGCACCTTGAACTGCAGTAGAGTGAACACGCAGATCATGGCGCAGAGCACATAAGCCACTGAAGAAGCATATCCCAGATTATAGAATTTGAAGCCGTGCTGGTACATATACAGCACAACGGACATCGTGCTGTTAAGCGGCCCCCCCTCGGTCATGACATACGGTTCTGTGAAAAATTGCAGGTAACCGATGGTGGTCATCACTGTCACGAACAGGGTGGTGCGGCCGAGCATGGGCACAGTAATCTTTAAGAACTGCTGCAGGTTGCTCGCGCCATCGATGTCCGCTGCCTCGTAAACCTCTTTTGGTATGGCCTGCAGTGCTGCCAGGAAGATGATCATGTTATAGCCGAATCCCTTCCATACAGACATCAGGACTAAGGAAAACAGTGCCAGATGGGGGCTGGAAAGCCACATCTGCGGGCCGAATCCGATCTGAGCGAGCATCCAGTTGAAGATACCGTATTCCTGGTTGTACAGCCAGCGCCATACAACTGCCACAGCTACTGTCGTGGCTACCACGGGTAAGAAAAGACCGGTGCGGAAAGCAGGCTGGAAGCGCAGCAGCTGCTGATTCAAGAGTACCGCTGTCAGTAGCGCTAAGGCGATGTTGAACGGCACACCCATCATAGAGAACAGCAGCGTATTGCGTAAGGAAATCCAGAAGACCGGATCACGCAGCAAATGCACATAGTTTTCCAGTCCTACGAACATGACTTTACCCATGCTGTTCATGGCCGAGATGTCCCAGTCAGTCAGGCTCATGATAAGAGAAGCCAGAAGCGGCAGGAACAGAAATACCGAGAGAATGATCATGGCTGGTGCGATAAAAGGCAGAGCCCTGAACAGATCCGCGGCCCGTCCTTTCATGCCCTGAGATAAGAACAGGAGCGGACCAGCCAGAAGCACGAGCGCAAGTATGGCTGTCAGCCCGACACGGAAGGCGGCGGACTGGTTGCGGTCGTTCTTCTTCAATATGGCATCTATGTCGGCGGACGCCTGACTGAGCCCGTTCTCAGGGGTTCGCTTTCCGTAAACGACCTGCTCTAAGCACTGGGTCAGAACTAAGGCAATGCGCTCCCATTCCTTGATCGGTGGCGGAGACTGGCATTGGGAGAGTTGTTCCCTGAAAGCCGTCAGATGAACATTTCCGGCGATTGCCGGGTCGTTCCAGGCCTCCATCACTGCCGGCAGGTTTTTAGAAATGCCGTACCAGCGGGCCTGCGTGTCAGAACGACTCATGAACTCGATGAATTTCCAGGCGTCAGGCTTGTTCTTCGAGTCCCTGAAGATCACTAAGTTGCAGCCGCCGATGAAGGATGTGTGTTTATCTTTGGCGACCATGCGCGCGGTTTTCCACAACCCGTTTAAGCCGGGCTTGTTCTTTTGCACTTCCGACACCATCCAGGGGCCGGAGATGAACAGAGGGTAATACCCGGATTCAAAGGCATTGAACAGGTTCAGATCCTTGGCTGCTTCAAGCGGGGCTACGCCGTTGTCGAAAAAGGACTTGTAATAGGCCAGAGATTCGCGCGCCTGAGAGCTGTCCAGTGCAGCGCGAGTATGGTCCTCACTAAGAATGGCCCCCCCGTTCTGCCACAGGAAGGGCAGCCACATCTGCCAGTCATTGACCGGAAGCGAAACAGCGTAACCCGGGGATTGGGTACGCTTTTTCCACTCCATGATTCTTCCGCAGGTATCGGAAAGCCCGCTCCAGGTGGTGGGAAAGGTTTCGACACCTGCCTGTTTCAACAGGTCTTCCCTGTAAAAAAACACTCTGGTGTCCACCATCCATGGGACGCCGTAGAGCGAATTGTTGCTGCGGCAGCTGTCAAGTGATCCGGTGAAAAACGCATCGCTTCTTACTGTTGAAGACCCTGCGATCAGTGGATCGAGGTTTTCCAGAGCGTCCATAGCCCGGAATTCCGGCATCCAGGTCGTACCCATCTGGCACACATCAGGCGGAATGCCGCCTACGACAGCTGTAACCATTTTCTCATGCGCGCCGTTCCAGGGGATGGCCTGGGTGATGACGCGGACATCAGGGTGAAGTTTCTCGAATTCCCGCACGATCTCGGCGATCATCTTACCCTCTGCGCCCATGGCCCAGACCGTGATTTCGCGCATGTCAGCCGCGGAAGAAAACTGGATCGCCAGCAGAAGTACAATCAGGGTTTTCAATTCACCTGCCTCCTTCGAGCTGAATCAGGGGTAGAGTGGTGCCTGGCCTGGCGAAGAACCAGTTGAGCCGGCCCTCGCAATCCCGATCCACATTGTGCAGCACTACTGTGAGGCCGATCCGGCTGCCGGTGCATTCCGCTTCCTGCCTGGGTATGGCCAGCACGAATTCATATCCCTGATCAGTTTTCCGAAATTCCTTGCGCAGATTAAGTTTATTGCCGTGGAAATACTCCCGTACCCTGAGTCCGGACCAGTCCGGGGATGGGGAGGCCACGATCTGGAACTCCCCTTTCTGAAACCATTTCATGCCTTTACAATCGCTGTCGATGAAAATCTCCACCCCGTCGTCCTTGAAGATTTCCTCTTCGGAATGTATCAAATGCAATTCTTTGTCATTCACACTGACGCGCAGGAACAGGTCGCTGTCACTGAATATGATGCGCACATCCCCGCCATATCCCTGCTGTCTGAGCAGGCCCATTTCCAGATCCGATTCCCTCAGGGACACTGTCTGTACCCCGGAGTCCCTCCAGACCTCTGAATCGAGCCCGGGAAAAAGGAAAGTACCAGATTGATCCAGTCCGTATG
>JAQTRI010000315.1 GCA_028711905.1 Candidatus Wallbacteria bacterium
ATACTTTTTCAGAGGCTGCCGCGCCTGTGCTCCAGTTTCTCTACGCACCAGGAAAATGACAGTTGAACAATGACGGTTGAAACAGATTTCCTACTTAAGAACTCCTCCCTGGGGGATGCCGAACCAAGCAGCACCGGTTCAGAATTTAAGGCGTGGTCGGTCAGAATTTTATGCCTGCTCCTGTTCGTACTCCTGCCGTTTTCCCCCGTCGCTTCCCAGGAAGAGTACGATGAAGAAGATAGTGAAGCCGTTGAAGTTTACGAAGTCACCGAGCCGGACGAAGTCACTGATTACGGGAACACCGGTTTTGAGGAAGCCGGATACGAAAATGCCGGTAGCCATGACCAGCTGGAGTATCAGGATGAAACCAGCAGGAGCAGGAACCAGATTTTCTCGATCCAGGAACATTTCAACCGGGCTGAAGAGTTTTTCAAAAGCAATGCGCTGGACCTTGCTGTCAAAGAGTATAAGGCCATTCTTCGCAAGGACAGAAAACATTCGGACGCCTATCGTAAGCTCGGAGAAATCTATGAAAAACAGCAGGATTACGAAAGATCTTCCTCCACATATAAGCTTCTTTACTCTCAGGAAGCCACCAAAAGCAACCTGGAACTTTTGAAAAATTCCAGGAAACTCTTCATCAATCAGCTCAAATCCTTTTCCCTGCAGCACCCGCAGGAAGCCATGATACCGGCCAAGATCGCTGAAATACTTTACGAAGACGGGGATATTGACAATGCCGTCAAATACTGCCGGGAAGCCATCAATGTTAACAAGGACATTGCCAAAGCCTATCATATTCTGGCCCTGATCCAGAACGACAAACAATCTTACAGTGAGGCTTATGAAAATATCTCAGTCGCCTTCCGCTTAGAACCCGAGTCCCAGGAATATTTCCAGCTCTTGAACAAAATCAGCAGACTCAAGGAAAGCAAAGATAAAAGTCTCAAACAAGAGGAAGAGAGTAAAAGTTCTCTTGACTCTGTGTATTATACCCAGGCCTTGAAGCACATTGAAAACCGGCAGTATGACCTGGCGCTGGATCAATTGCAGAAAATGCTGGAGCAGTATCCCAACAATATGGAAATCAGCACCAAGATCGCCGAGTTGAAACGCCTGAAGCAGGAAGTCTCCAATGCGCTGTACGATTTCCGCCAGGGTGAAAAATACTTCCGCGAAGAAAAATATGACAAATCCTTAGTTAAGTTCTCGGCTCTTCTCGAAGAAGGCCGGGACAAACTACTGGATTTTCTCGAATTCAACCACCTACTGCTCCTGACTTACTTTCATCTGGAGAAGTGGAAAGAATGCCTTCAAACAAGCCTGAAAATGCTGGAACAAGTCCCGATGTCAGTCGAAGCCTATTACTATGGTGGCATCGCAGCAGAGAAAAATGGGGACAAGGCCAAGGCACTTGAGCTTTTTATCAAATGCTCAGAACTTGAGGGGGAATTGATCAAATTTCCGGAAATCAGGCGCGACCTTAAGAGCCGGCTTTTTTTCCACAGGCTGAAAAAAAACTCCTGGAAAATCGCTCTCGCTTTTTTCTTCCTTGTTATCACAACCGGGCTCGCCATCTATTCTTACAATCTCGGACCGTTTCGAAAAAAAAGACTGTTCAAGAAACTCGCGGCAGCTCATGAAGTCCGCAAGTATTCTGAGATTCAGGAACTGGTGCGCAGGCTGGAGGGAATGCCACTCTCCCCTTCAGAGTCTCGCCTGCTTAATTCGATCTGGGCTGAATCCAACTTTCAGCAGAACAACTTTGACAAGGCTTTACTCGCACTTAAATCAGTCATCAAAGTCGATCCGGATGATCAGCAGGCCCATACACTGATGGCTAAGATCTTTTTGAAAAAAGAATCCACTTCAGAGGAATCCCTGTACGAATATGCCAGACTGGTGAAAAAAGAACCGGGGAATCCTGAACTTATCAGACTGATCGTGCGCTACCTGAACAGTACTCCCCTGCGTCAGGCTGAAAAATGGCAGAAAGCCTTTGCAGCAGATCTTCCGCAGATGCTGGAAACAGCATACCGCCTCGACCCCAACAATCAGGAAGTGCTGCATCTCTGGACTGTGCTGGCTCTCCGCGACAAAAAAAGCGATGAAAAATCCCGCGAGGTGTTTGCCAGATATCTGGAGTTCAGCCCTGACGAAAAACTGGCGCTGGAAATCAAGCCTATTCTTCTGAAAGGGTACTATTCAAGCCAGAAATATGAAAAAGCCATCAATCTGGGAGTGGAACTGCTCGAAACACTGCCGAAAGATCCTGAAATCTACATGATTCTTTCAGACATATGCGAACATGAAGAGAAGTCAGCCTGGCTCTTAGCCCAGATCGAAAAGCTGGCCAACAAATATCAGGGAAGACCGGTTTACAATGACTATATCTCTCAATTAAGGGAAAAAATCCGCACGCGCGAAAACAAGATCGTGGACGCCACTGAACAGAAAGCCGGGGAACTGAGCAGTGAAGAAGTAAAAAATCTGTTTGAGGAAGGAAAACTGCTGTTCAAAAACGGCGAGCTTAACCAGTCAATAGCCTATTTCCGAAAATGCTTCAAAACCACAGACGACACGTTCATGCACCAGAGATCGAGCAAACTGCTCATCCTCAGCTACCTGCGCAAAGGACTTTTCGATCTGGCCAAGGAGCAGTATAAAATCACGGGATATGATGAGCAGGTCATGTCACCGGACATCAAAGAACTCTGCTACATGATGGGGGAAGCCTTTGAAAAAGCCGGAATGTATCAGGATGCCATTATCTTCTACGACAAAGTTTGCCGGATAGATGTGGGTTACAGGGACTCGTTCGATCGTTTCGAACGGCTGAGGAGCTATCTTGAGAAAAATGAAAACAGCTGAATCTCTTTTACTGATCTTCATACTGGCGTTTTCCGCCACTATACGGGCCGCTGAAATTCGCGGCACTGTAATCAACGATTCCAATCGCCCGGTTCCGGATATTCAAATTAGAATCGGGGCAGCCTTGTGTTTTACGGACAAAAACGGAGACTATCGTCTGACCGCATTGCCTGTGGGCACACTGGCTCTTGAAGCTGAAAAAAACGGTCAGACCATGGCCAGAACGGTTTCGATCACAGAGGGAATCAACCGTTACAGTTTTATTTTCATGCCGGAACCGGTGGAGTTTTCGGGACAGTCAGCAATAAAAGACTGTGCCATGCTCAACATCTATGGTCTCAGCGGAGGAATAGAGGTCTTCGATTCCGGAGTTCTGCAGGATGACCACAGATTTTTCCTGCTTTATTCACGCATTGATAAAAAATTCGATTACTCTTATGACGCCTTCCATTTCCACGCATGGTTCAAAGTGGAGGACAACTTCGATCTTTCCCTCACCCTGGTAAACAGCAGCCGGATTTCGCAGTGGTTCGGCAATCACCGCACAGTCAAAAGTCTGAACTTCAAATTCAGCCCTGAGGAAATTCCCGTTGCCATTGGCGGATCAGCTTCTGATGCCGGAAGTTACCTGTTTCTGGCTCATGACATCAGCCTGACCCCGGATGAAACGCTCTCTCTCAACCTCAATTCCCGCACCGGCAATCTGCGCACTGCTGCGCTCAATATCGGTTATACCAGAAGGTTTGAAAGGTTCTCCCTCACAGCTGAAGGCATTATGAAAGACTACAGATATGAAACCTTTAATCTGGGTTTCGGCGTTCCCTATCGCGGTTATGATTATTCGGCTTATTACCACAGGGACAATGATCTGGACTTATAGTCGGGCGGGATCGGCATGGAGATCAGCTGGTAGCGCTCAAATTGAGCTGAGCTTGATGCAGCTATTGCTCTGCCACGCATAAATTTATCGTTTCAGCCAGAGTGCCGGACAGGCGGATGCAAGGCACGGCGCGGTGGCGACCATTGTTTTCCAGTTATCAGGGCAGCTGGAAATTCAATATCAGTTCTTTAGCCATTGTGCTTTGTTAAGGCGGATGGCATTATAAAGTCGTTGCAGATAACATGTAAGTTATGCCACTTTGTCATAATAATTACTACAGACAATTCTAAAAAAACGGTTATAATATGTCTGTATACGAAAAAGGGAGGCATGCATGAAATGTTTCATCGGTCTGGTGTTCGTTGCAGCAATGCTGATTTGTGCTGAATCAAATATCGTTCCCCCCCATGGTTATATGTCTGACACCCATAACATCCGGGGACTGGTTGTTCCCGAATCCCATTACCCCAGCCACAACCTGTCCCCGACCCATGCAATTCAAAATTCATACCTGCGCTGCGCAGGTACAGATATCTGTAGCTCGCTCACGCTCGCACAGCTATCTGACATTCATAATTTTTCCTCATTGAAGGCGTTAATCAATACCTCCCTCTGGACATTGCATCTGTCGAAAACCTTGACTGACGATTCTGCCAAAGACGCCGCCGAGCAGGTATATGCAGCATCCCTTGATGAAAACGAACGCCAGTCTGCGGCGATTGCCAAAGCAATCGTTGATCAGATCCTGGAGGGAAACCGGGGACTGGTTGTTCCCAAATCCTCCGGCCCCAGCTACAACCTGTCCCCGTCATATGCGTTTGATCAATTCGAAAACACCTTCAACCATTCCACCAACAACGAAAAGAACGGCCTCGGTATACTTGCGGGCAAAATCGAAGAACTGCTGCTGCAATCTAACATTCGTGTACAGAGAAGCAGTTACCTCCCCCGCATCCGCAGGATCATCGCACAATCACAGAATGCTCAGATAAGCTTCTCTGAGTGGA
>JAQTRI010000316.1 GCA_028711905.1 Candidatus Wallbacteria bacterium
CACAAACTCTGGTGAGAATGATCTGGGAAAGATACTGAATGTCCATTACACTTTTTCCGGCATATTTCTATTCGGCGCGCCTCTGTTAGGGAAATTGATCATTGATTATTGGGGCTATAAAGGATTGTTTATTACATCAGCAGCATTTTTCGTTGTTCTCCTGATTTTTCTTAATTCCATGCGTTTTAAATCGGCCGAATTCGAAGGATCCCGGGAAGAAAACAGATTTAATCTTAGAGAAATCACCCGGATCAGGAATTTTATACTGTTCTTTTCTGCCTTTTTTTTCCGGTTTCTTCCATTGTCAATGTTCAGCATATATCTTCCGTTGTTTTTGAAGACACAAAAGGGTTTCAGTCTGACTGAAATCGCCATTTACTTCGCCATAGTTGATATACTGGTAGTTATTCTTCAGATCCCTGCCGGTATTCTTGTCGATAAATACGACAAAAGAATCTTTATCTTTTTAGATGGGTTTACAGATGTTGTTTTTGCCCTGATCTGCGTTTTTTGTATGGATAAATACTTGCTTATCATAGGCGCGGTGCTGTCGCAACTGTTCAATATCCCTGGCGGAACAGCACTCAGTATAATGACCAGAAACCTGTTCCCAAAAGACAAATTGAAGCAGGTTATTTCGTTTTCCGCTGTTATCAAGCATTTTTCCTTTATCATCGGCCCGGTGCTGGGCGGGTATTTCATCACTAATATTAGCTACAGACCGATATTTTATCTGATAATCGCAGGTTCATTGTATTACAGCTTTATTTCTCTGCGTTTTTCGGATTCAGAGCTCATGAGATAATTCCTTGATGGAGATCGAGTGACACAATACTCATCTGTCATCAGGCATTATTGTTTCCGGAAATGGCGATAATTGAGGAGAAAATGTCAATCGACAAGCCGCGACCCCTTTTTCTTCCCAGATTTGCTTAATCGGCCCTGGTCAGATGCCTTGCGACCCAAGATGTCCCTGAATGCCCAGGATGACATCATCCGCCATTCCGACCGCTTCTGCAGCCTTTTCCCGGCTGATTTCAGACATTTCGTGATAATCAGCTTCCTGGCGCAGGTCAAAAAGCTTGTGAACCATCTCAGAGAGCCGGCGATGAAAAATCCCGGATTTGACGAATTCACGATCAAAAGAAGAGATCACTCCCGCATGCTTGGATGTCTTGAGTTGCTTCCCGCTGCCGATATGCAATGCCAGAAGAGCATAAAATACCGCATAATAAGCCCGATTCACAATGGTCCGGGTTGAGAATCCTCCGCTTTGCATCTTCTTGGCCTCATCGAGAGTTTCAACGGCCTGGTTGATTCTGTAACCTGTCAGTATGGCGAGGTCCGTCAAACTGCGATCCCTTCGCTTAAAGCATTGACCACAAACGGAGAGCTTCTGAGCGGGGTATTTTCCAGCTCGTTTCTGGAGAATATCAGCAGAGAAATCACGATTCCGGAATCAAAGGCGATTTCCCAGGCCGCATGCCGCATACGGTCTTTCAAAGCATCGTCAGCAGATTCAACTTCAACGAAAACATCCAGGTCCGAATCAGACCCGGCGTCACCTCTGGCTTGCGAGCCAAAAACCCGGAAATCCACAATCGCAGCCAGGGCTTCAAGGTCTGTTCTAAGTTTTCTGGCTGTCAGAATGATTTCTGGATTCACTGCACTGCACCGGTCCTTTCAAGTAATGAAAAAATTATATCTACAATCAGTATCAGTTTCAACTGAGAAGGCGGAGGGAGGACGCGTCTCGATAATTGGTAATTGAAAACGCAGTTAATCATGTAACTTCCCGCGGAATTACACAGGATAATATTTTCAGAGGCAATGAAAACCTCCTGAAATCTCTGGTGGAGGAAATGAACGGTGCAAATATCAAATTGCGAGACGCGACCCCTTTTTCTTCCCTAACGACACTATACAAAATGGAAGGTTATCCGCCACCCGGAGCAGCCGGGTACTGCTTGACCGTGAAATACTTCTCAGGAATATGTCGAAACACTATGTAAAACGCCACAAACACTACTGCGAATAAAACGCCGAACAGGTAGAAGCTGTCAAAACCCTGCCGGTCGAAGAGATACCCCAGCATCGGTCCAAGTATGGATCTGATGCCTGTGGCCAGCAGGCTGGCCAGAGACAGTACAGTGGCGCGCTTGTTTTCAAATGTGTAGGCTAGAACCCGCTCGCTGAGGACATTTCTGAACACGCCCCTGGCGAACTGATGCAGGAAGATCAATGTGAAACTGGCACCCGTCAAAAACCACGGCATGATGAACAGCGGCAGAATCAGGCACACAGGCATGACCAGGAGCATGCTTCTGCCGAAAAAAGCGCTGATCCGATCGCTGAACTTCGAACTCACTGCCGCCACCAGGTTATAGAGCGTGAACGCGATGCCGAACCAGGCCACAGTCAGTCCGGTATGCTGCATATATGGCTGGTAGAACCAGAGGAACACATTGATAAAAGCGCTCAGACAGGCCATGTAGCATATGTACCATTGCACCAGCCTGTGTTTTTTCACGAACTTGAATGTATCCGAAAGAATCGTCAGATACGGGGTCCTGACTTTGCCTGACGCAGCCCTCGGCTCCTGCATCAGCACTACGCCGGTCAGGCTGAGAGTGAAAAACATGGCTGTCATCAGAAAGGTCAGGCGGATCGAATGTTCACCGATCAGTCCGCCCATCAGGCTGGCCAAGCCCCCGCCGGCGATCGACAGTGCCAGAGCATGACCCTGACACTTTTGAAAAGCCTCCTTCTCTCCCGACTGCTCAAGTGAATTGTAAAGCAGCGCTGTATCAGCACCGCTGACTAAAGCAGCAGACAATGCCCAGATTGTTTCAGCCACCATAAACTGGATGAAACCGGCCGAGCGGTAGTACACCAGCGTGGCCAGAATCATCAGGATCGTACCGAGCATCACGCTTCTGCGCTCGCCGAACCGGTCGGCGAATGTGCCGGTGGGGATCTCCAGCAGCGCCACCAGAATGCCGAAATAGGACTGCAGAACCATGATCATGGTCATGGACAGCCCGGCTTGCTGCCAGAACAGGACCACTACAGGCGTGAACAGGGCGAACATCCTGAAAAAGGAGAACAGGTAATACTTGTGGATATTGCCTTTCATGGCATAATTCTAACAGATTCTCCAGGATATTCGATTGAGCGGCATATTGGCGGCGCAAGTAAAAGACCGCCCGGATATCGTGTATCAGGTCCTTTCCAGGCTGCGTCTCACATCCTTTTTATCCTATCGGATTCGATGGGTTAAGAGGAATGCAACCGAACAGTCGGAATAATCCGGCCGGTCTGAAAATCATATGCGATCACTTTTTGAAATGATCCTCAGCCGGCTCCCACAGCTCTATCTTATTGCCTTCAGGATCAGTAACCCATGAAAATCTACCCTGTGGGGTTGTCTGAATTTCATCAGGAACATTACAGTTTTTTTCTCTCAATTTCTTAACTGCAGCATCAAGATCACTGACCCAGAAATTGATCATGAATTCTTTTTCCCTGCTGCCGAAATAATCAGATTCCCGGTCAAAAAGTGCAAATACAAGAGATGCCTCTGAACTGTTTTTTCTGCTGAAAACACTCACTCCGGAAAACTCAAAATTCAGGCCCAGGTTTTCTTCATACCATTTCTGCAGTTTTTCCGGATTCTGAGCGCGAATGAAAACACCGCCAACACCCTTGATTCCGATCGACATTCCACCCCCTAAATGTTTAGTCCATTCCGAATATCCCGCAAAAAGCTATAGTCAGTCAATCCCCTGCCAGGTCATGAAGCGGTTTCAGGATGCCGCAGATTTCCTTCACTTTCTCGTAGTACTCTGCGTAATCCTGGTCTTCCAGCATTTGCTGCTGATAGTAATTCAGCTTGGTTTCCAGCCTGTGATAGGCATCCTTGCACAATATGAGGATTTTCCCGCGGTTCATGGCCATGTACACCGATTCGGTGAAATAGACTTCCCCGGCTCCGGATATCCGGCCTGGAGCATCGGTCCGACATTCAGGACCGCGGACAGCGAATCGACAGGGAACTTCTGATGTCCGCCACCCTGGCAGCATCGCTTAGTCGGAACAGGTGCCGGAATGTCTCTTCAGCCTCATTCAGCGCTTTGTCCGCGCCCTCCAGATCTCCTTCTGAAGCTGTAATCTTAGCGAACACCACTCTCGCTGACGCTTGTGCCGCTTCATTTCCGCTTTCATCGGCAATACGAAGTGCCTCGATGCAGCAAGCACGCGCCCGGCCCTGACAATGGTCCGCCAGATGCGCTTCTGCCTGCAGCGTCAGGCAGAACGCAAGCAGACTATGGTCTTTTGCCTCGCGAGTGTATGATTCTGCAACCTGCAGCCTTTCCAGGGATTTGCGGCAATCTCCGGACCGCAGGTCAATCTCTGCCAGCCCGCAGGCTGCCAGGGCTTCACCTTCCCGGTACATGATCTCGCGGCTGATCTTGAGAGCCTGTTCCAGGCGTGAAGCCGCTTCTAAGAAATCCCCAAAACAGATTCCGTATTTCCCTGAACTGACCAGCAAATCGACCGCGTCCCGCCAGCAGCCGAGCTTTTCGAATTTCCCGGCTGCATCCGCTGCCATGGCCGATGCTTCCGCCGGATTTCCGCGATTAAACAGGCAGTGGCTGTATTCAATGAGCACATGTGCGAGTCTCAGCTCATTGCCGGTTTCAGCGTAAATCGCCAGTGATTCCTTGAATGAGTGTTC
>JAQTRI010000317.1 GCA_028711905.1 Candidatus Wallbacteria bacterium
GAATGAGCTGTCCACACCAGAGGGGTTTGTGACCAGACCAACCCTTTTGCCGCGGAACAGATGTTCGTACTCATCGATAAAATCAATCCCGGGCTTTACGAGAACGCTCTGGCCATGGTCGAAATACGCCTCATCATATTTCATACCAAATCCCCTTGAAAACAGTATGCCTTTTCCATCAGGATGCGGCATGGAAACCGGCAGTTTACCGCTGGGATTGACCAGACCAAAAATGGCGGCCATCCCTGAATCAATGTTCGGCCCCTTATCACTGCCGTAAACAGCCACTATCGCTTTGAGCGAGGGTAACAGCATGGCATCGTATGGCGTGCGGATCATAAGTGCGGCAACAGGTGCGCCGCTTTCAAACGCCCAGCCCAGAACAGAGTTTACATCTTCTAAATCAGACTTCCCGACACTGCCTCTTCCCAGATTGTGTGTGCCAAGCACAACACTTACATCTTTACCCATGGCTTTGCGGATGCGTTCGGCATTTGCAGTAAGATCCTTCCCCCGATAAACAAAGGCTGACATGCGTTCAAGAGCGATCCCGCATTTTTCGGATGCGGATTTCATCATATCAAGGAGTCTGGCATCAGGGGCCAGAAGCAACAGATGTCCCCTGCCCGTGTTTTCGAACGGAAGTATTCCTCCGATGTTGCGCAACAAAGTCACAGAGCGGTTTGAAATCAGTTTTTCCGTCAACAGATTGGTTCTGCCGGCAACAATGCGCTCTGCGCGTTTTACTCGCATGTCAAAAGGCTTTTCGTCAATCCGGGTATCCAGCAGGCCATACTCAGCCTTCAGAGCCAGAATACGGGCTACTGACTGATCGATCCTATTTTCGGATATTCGGCCCTTTAGCACCTGTTCCCTGATAGCTGAAACAGCAGAGGCAGGATCGGAAGGCATAAGAATCATGTCTGCTCCTGCCATGATCGCGCGTATCACAGCTTCGTTTTCTCCAAAATGGTCGGCAATAGCTTTCATATTGAAAGCGTCTGTCACAATGACCCCGGAAAATCCCATTTTTTCGCGCAGAAGACCAGTCAGGATCGGTTCAGAAAGCGTAGCCGGCAGATTGATTTTCCCGCCGGTCTTTCTGGAGATCACGGTTGTGGAATCAATGCCGGGAAAAGTCACATGCGCGGTCATGATCATATCCACGCCGTCCTTGATCAACCTTGCAAAAGGAACGAGTTCCACTCTTTCCACCCGATCTATCCCATGAGGAATGGTCGGCAGTTCCATGTGTGAGTCAACTGCAGTATCTCCATGTCCGGGAAAGTGCTTGGCAGTAGAAATAATCCGCTCTCTGTGCAAGCCTGCCATATACGATGATCCAAATTCAGCAACTGTTTCCGGGTCTTCGCTGAAAGAACGGATATCAATGACCGGATTCTCGGGATTGACATTGACATCAACCACCGGAGCAAAATTAAGGTTGAAACCAAGAGCGGAAAGTTCTCTGGCAATGATTCTTCCTGATTCATAAGCGAATTTCGGATTGCCTGTGGCACCGAGTGCCATGTTCCCCGGAAAATTAGTGCAGCGGAGAATCCTGGTTACCCGCCCCCCTTCCTGGTCCACGGAGATCAGGGGAGCGATTGGGGAGAACTTCCGGATAGCATCGGTCAATCGGATGATAGCCCTGTCATCTCCCAGATCCTTGGCGAAAAGAATCACTCCTCCGGGTTTCACAGTCCTGATCCGTTCTTTAGCGGTTCTGATCCTTTCAGCATCATCATTCACAGGAAGATCAAGCATGATCATCTGTCCGATCTTTTCGTCCAGAGTCATATTCTGCAGAAGCAATTTCTGATGCCCTGGTGCGCAATTGCATTCATTGGCATGAAATCCGAATACCACAACCATCAGCATCGTCAGCAATGTTACTTTCATGCGCTTTCTCCTTTTTCCCCGATCTTCGCCCGCTCCATTCCCTTCTCTTCCAGGATGCGGTTCAAAGTCAGAAGCACAACCGGTTCGTCAGGTTTCAAGCTTTCCATCACTTCATACAAATGATAACAGCAATCCTCATAAGAAATGTCGCTCCCTCTTGCCTTCAGCAGCAGAATGATATAGCGGATGGCACGGTCAATGAGCTTGTTGTTGCTGGGTCTGACATAAATCATGATGTTGTCCATGTAACGCCCGAACCGGCCCATAACAAGAGTCGAGTGGATATTTAGCATCAGCTTGAGAAGAATGTGCTCCACAATCATCGGCAGTGTTCCAACTCTCAAACTGTGCGAACAGCCCCTGAAAGTCCAGACCATGTCGTTTTCATGACGCAGGATTGAAAACCTGTGCATTTTTGCCGGAGCCACAAGTTTTTCGCGAAATTCTGCCGCCTGACAGCTGAAATCAAATCCCTGCAGATATTCTCTGCTTACAGCAGGCATGCCTTCCCAGTCAAGAGGCCTGGGCTGCCGGGCAAAAAGCCTTTCCCATGCCTGGCCGGCATTCCTGCATTCAGGGAAACTCATGTAACTTAATGACGGTACCAGCGGTCTGTCCAAACGGTTTTCAAACGGCATGAGGCTGAAAGTCGGCGACCGCTCAGTCGAATCAGTGAAAAGCGTCATTCCGTAATCATTGGTTTCATAAAGCACATAATCACCCTGCCGGTAAGTATCTGCTTCCAATCTGATAAATTCTTCCAGAAATTCGAAATCAGTCTTTCTCACAGTTTCTTCCAGTAACCCCAGTCCATCTGCCGGCGAATATCCGCTGTTGATCGCATGCAGACACAGTCCAATCGCTGCAGTCAGGATAGAACTGGCCTGCATTCTGGTGCTCCCGGATAAAGCCTGATGAGAAACAAAAAGACTGACTTTGACGATTCCGGGATTCTCGATTACCAGGCGCGACCGCTCGATCGGCATAAGTGATTCGTCCGGGTTGCAATATAGAAAGTATGGCTTGCGGAAGGATTTCTGCGCAGCATATTCCGCTGTTCCGATAACAAAAGGTGTTTCGCCGCCCTCTGTACTTGCTAAAAGCAGATCGCCATCGCGGAAACCAAGCTGCTCCATCTGCCTGGCTCCATATTCAGGAAAATCTTCAAATTTCTCGACAGCTTTGACTACCGCACTGTCACCGCCTGCCATAAGTCCAATCACAGAGTCGATCCACTCGAGATTTTTTACTTCCCTGCGCCAGAAATATTCCAGAAACAGAGATAGTCGGCCTGTGGAACCGCATCCTGACAAAAAAATGCGACCCCCTGATTGAAGGGTTTCAAGAATGTCGGACCGCATTTTACCCAATTCAGGCAGTCTCTGCCTCAACACAGGAAACAGATCCATATCCAGGGACTTGATCATAGAAACTGCGGCAGATGGATCTTTTACCGCCAGGTGCGACATATCTGCAGTGCGCGGATGGGGGTTTTCCGTGGGAATCGTTCCCAGGCGAAACAGGTGCGCTATTTTCAGGAACTCGTTTGCTTTTTCCCGCGGGGTCATGAGACATGCCCCTCGCCTTTGCCGTTCATTTCTACGCTGAACGGGATGAGCAGATAGGCGGTCGACATGGTGATCGCTGTGCCGAAGAACGGCAGCCAGGCCCAGTGAACACTGGTGTAGAAAACCACATAAGCCATTACCGCTGTCGAGAGAAGCATTCCGCACATGACCGGCCAGCTTTTGAAATCGCGCTTGTTGACGATCGCAAACAGCATCGCTCCAAGTACGGCTCCGCTGGTGATACCGGTCAGCTTGAAAGCTAAGTTGAAAATCAGAGTCACATTCTGGCAGAGAAATGCAACGATCGTCAGCACGACTCCGAACAACAGGATGGTTTTTTTGGAAAAATCGATGTAATACTTTTCGTCCCTTCCCTTTTCGAAGTACTCCTTGTGGATGTCCATGACAAAGATCGATGACAGGGCGCACAGGGCTGAGTCGATGCTGCTCATAGCCGCGGCAAAAATGGCGGCGATGAGCAATCCCTTGATCACGGATGGCATCTGCGTGATGATGAAAACCGGGAAGATATAGTCCGGCTTGAATTTGCCGGCTGCATCCACCGGCTGCAGAATACCGAAGGCGTGGTGCTGGTAGAACACCCACAGCATCAACCCGATCAGCAGAAACATCAGGAAGATAGGAAGAATCACTATGGCGCTGAACATCATGGCTTTCTGGCCTTCGCGCTTGTTCCTGCAGGCAAGAATGCGCTGCACCAGCAACTGGTCGGCCCCGTGGCTGGTGGCACAGAGAAAGGTGGCACCAATTATCCCCATCCAGATGTTGAAATCACCGCTCAGGCTGAATTTCCAGTCGAAGCAGGCGGTTTTTCCAGCCTTAGTCACTGTCTCCCAGACCGTGCCGAATCCGCCTTCGATCATGCTCGGCATGTAGCAGAGGGCAAACAGACCGCCCCCGACGAACACAAAGAACTGGGCCACATCGGTCCAGATCACAGCCTTGATGCCACCCATGTAAGTATATATGATGGCCACGATACTGAAGATGATGATCGCTGTGCCGATGTCGATGTTCAGGAGCAGTTTCAGAGGGATCGCCGTGGCATACACCCTGACTCCTGCGGCCAGAAATCCTGAGATCATAATCAGATAAACAGCTAAAGTCCGGGCCGAACTGCCGAACCGGTCCGAAATCAGACGGTACGGCGAATAGATCTCAGCACCGGCGAAATAGCGCGGGATCATCACTAGAGTGACGAAAATCCTGGCCAGGATGTATCCGATTACGATCTG
>JAQTRI010000016.1 GCA_028711905.1 Candidatus Wallbacteria bacterium
GTGGATGGTATTCCGGGCAGTTAATGTGTTATTTTTTTTGGGGGTCCACTGGACTGTCTGGTGGACCCTCATTATGTTATTTTAATTTAGGAGACAAATATGGCAACCAAGACTATAGATTTGACTTTTGTCGGCATAGATAATGCCAGCTTTGATAAAACTGATTTTCCCATAGAATTCCAGCTTATCCTGCGTAAAATACTCCCAGCCCAGACCCAGCAGCGGCATATCCAGATGCCAGAAAACACCCTGAAAAGAAAGATTATGGATAGTGAACACAGTCCTTATGTCACGGTAAACCGCATCATTTTTGTAAAGCCCTGACTTGAGATAGCAGGGAATAAGAGCCGTCTGCCAGTCATTGCAGTGGAGGATATCAGGCTTGAACCTGATTATTTTCAAAGATTCCAGAACACCTCGGCAGAAAAAGGCAAAACGACCGGCATTATCTTCATAGTCGCGGCCGCTGCATTGATATAATCCGTCTCTGTAATAAAACTGGTCGCACCTGATAAAGTATACAACCACACGCGAACCAGGGAATTTCGCCTCTTCAAGCTCACCTGTCAGAACATTCCCGGCTAAGTTGACTGAAAAATCGCCGAGTTTTTTTGTTTTAACCCGTGAATCGTAAACGCTCTTGTATTTGGGCATGATTACGCGGCAATCCACCCCGGCCTTGACTAATCCCGCAGGCAGGGCAGCAGCCACATCAGCCAGTCCGCCTGTTTTGGCAAAAGGTGACGCCTCGCTGACCGCGTATAAAACCCGGGTTTTTTCCAATTTTCCCCCCCCTACAGTATATGCGGCAAAGGGCAGATATACAAGTAGGGGCTGACCCCTGTTGCCTGCTGACAGTGGCCAATAGAACAGTCCGACAACAGAGGTTCAATAATGTCGCACGGCTGTTCAAAATCACTGGAGACAAGGCGCACAAATGCGAAAGGTCGAGATAGTACTACTGGTACAGCTCGGCTAATTTTCCTTTTGCAAAATGCAAAAGGATTAAGAGACGCTATTCTAACAATAACTAGAAAGCGTCTCTAAACAACAGCCGAAAAAAAAGGACCCGGGGTAACCGGGTCCTTTTTTGTTTGTCTTGCGCGACAGCTTAGAAATTCACATCCAGCTGCATGCGGAAGAGGGTCACATCGCTAACATTGTACACATCACCGACACCAGCACCTTGGAGTGCAGTAGTATCTGGATTGAGTATGTTTTGATTTGTGACATCACCATAACGGACTTCTCGTCCTCCATTAGCAGCGCCACCAACAACATGAATTGTCGGAATTGCGACCGTGTTTGTTGCCGGGTTAACATAACTATCAACATTATTAGTTGTTGAAGCGTCTTCGCAGTTGATCTGGCGATACAGGAAGCTGATGGCTGTGTTCGGCTTGTACTGGTATTTGAAGATACCGGTGAAGATATTCCTGTCGTCGCTGATCTGGTTGGCCACCAGGTTGGTGTTGTCATTGATGGCTTCGTAACGGACAGTCATCAGGCTCTTGTCAGTCATCTGATAGCCGACTTCAGCCATGATGTCATCGAAATCAGCGCGATAACCGGCAACATCATACAGGTAATCAGAACCATCAAGATATGTGTCATAGTCCCAGAGGGTTCTCATGGCACCATTCTGCGGGCGGAAGAACCACTGGTCGAACTTGGTGTACTGCAGTTTGACCACAGTCTTCTTGTTGGCGTCCCAGTTCAGGCCGAACAGGAAACCTGCATCGCCGTCTTCTGTGCCCAGGTTACCATCGACATCAACTGATTCGTCCCACTTCAGCCAGGAGTATTCGCCCCAGAGGGTGAGTTCCGGCACCGGGTTACCCGACACAGCCAGGCCGTACCAGGTATGGCGTTTCACATGTTTCCATGTGGTGGTTGCATCGCACAGACCAACACCGTCAGCCGAGAATGCGTCTCTGGCATTGATGATGTACAGTTCGGCCATCACATCGTGCAGGTCGAATGTCCAGTCCATGTAAGCCAAGTCTAAGCCGTCATTGTCATTGTTGACATCATTGACGATTGTGAAGGAATCATCGAACTTGAGTCCGCCGATTCTGCACACGATGTCGCGCTTGTTGTCCACGGTCTTCAGGAAGGTGATACCATCGGCAACGCCCTTGATGGTGAGGTTGTGACCGAGTGCGATTCTCTGGCGGCCGAACCTGACCTGATCAGCCCAGCCGAAGAAATCCTTGACCTGGATGTAAGCAAGGTAAGCCCTCAGATCAGTGTCTCTCTGCAGAGCGAGAGCGCCGGTTCCTGCGGCCTGCTGGCCGGACCAGTCGCCCATCTGGGTGTTCCAGTATCCGAACTTTTCCAGTCTCAGGCATGCTGTGACATCCGGATCGATCATCATGTCGAGGTTCAGTCCGAGCTTCTGCTCGAAAATGTTCTCGTTGGCAGCGGCTTCAACTGCTGCTTCATCATATCCGTAGTCTTCGAACCTGGAGCGGATGTCGCCGGTGATGCGGATCTTGCCGCCCTGACCGCCGGTGGCTTTGATGGTCTTGACATCTTCTTTAAGGACTGCGAGGTCGTCTTTCACGGCGCTCATTTCGTCTTCAAGAGCTGTGACCTTCACGCCCAGGAGTGACAGTTCGTCTGCGAATTCAACGACCAGCTTCTGTACGCTGTCCAGATCGCCCTTAGCCATTTTGCCCTTCACTGACGGGGTGGTGTTCATCTTTTCCAGAAGTCTGGCGATGATCACGGCCATGTCGTAGCGGGTGACAGCTTTGTCGCCCTTGAAGGTGCCATCCGGATAACCGGTGACAATGCCCTTGGCGGAGAGCTTGCTGACTGCGTCATAAGCCCAGTGGTTAAACTTCACATCGGAAAAAGGATTAGCGAATGCGGTAACTGCGAAAATTGCGAGTACAAACAGTGCGATTCTCTTCATAGGATTTTCTTATCCCCCTTGTTAATTTTGGAGCCTGCGCCTCGCTCGCCGGTTCCTGGGGACTGTCTGATCCAGAGTGGCCAATGTTACCTCTTGATCCGAACAGTCTTCTGGTTCCTGGCTTGCTTGCAGCGCAACCGCCGGGCAGCCCTTCAGCGCGGGATAAGTTGTCACCTCCTCTCATGCACTGAAATTCCGCCTTTTACGGCAAAAACATATTACCCTAATGTTTCACGGTGTCAAGTATGGACAGATGACCGTTATCCCGCAATACGGTCAAACCCTATAACGACAGTATCTTTACGCAACCGGGTTACCAGTGACCGGTCAGACAGTGACCAGTGATTGGTGATTAGTGATTGGTAATGGGGAATCAGTATCTATCACCCATTACCGATTGCCATAGGGGCGCAGCATGCTGCGCCCCTACAGATGTGATGCCAATGACGCCATTTCCCGGGTAACGCCTTCCACGCTCATCCGCAGTTCCTCTGCCAGAAACGCATAGTCTTTTTCCGTAAAAACATAATCCGGGAAAATTCGCAGAACATTCTTCAAATATGAGCTGCGCAGCTCAGACAGGGGATACTCTCTTGCCCTGATCTGTCCAAGGTGCTCAGGAATGACGATTACCTCGCCGGGCTTGTTATCGGCCGGATCGCCTGTCCGTACAATTATCCCGTTGTTCCTGGCAAACGACAGTTGCGCGGTCGGGTGCTTGCCCGCCCCGGTATACTCTGTTTCCTGCACAACAATCACCTGGTCATCTCTCATATCCCGGGCCATAGATATAGCCGCAGCCAGCGAGGTATTGCCTGCCGGTCCGCGCTCGATTCCCTCAAGCACAGCTAAAAGCTGAGTCACAAAAAACACCTCACCCTGAGAAACAAGATGATAACCATCAAGATAGCGCAGCGGGCGGGCGGCGTTTCTCGGCACATCAACCCTGTCCGGCCAGGTGGCAAATGGTATGCCGAATCCAGTGTGCCCGGTTGTGAAGGATTTGCGGTTGAAATCCCTGTCTGACGCCATGTGCAGCCCACTCAGGTCCACACTGGCGCCATGGATCTTCACATTCACCGCTCCAGCCTTTGCCACACCCCTGGCCGTGCCTGTGACATTGCCCCCACCGGCATGGGTCACCATTACCACATCAGGATCTTTTCCGATACGGGAGCGCACCTGCTCCACCAGTTCATACCCAAGGGTCTCTACTCCGGCGATACCGAACGGGGTGTAAAGCGAGGCATTGAAAAATCCGGTTTCCTCCAGTGTCAGCAGCAGATAATAGAAAAGCTCGGGGCCAACGGAAAGCTGCAGCACTTCCGCGCCGTAAGCCTCGCATTTGCGGCCTTTTTCCAGGATCTCCGGCTGACCCATGCCCCGGCTGTCAAAAACTTCCTGCAAAATGATGCATTTCAACCCGCGCTGGGCCGCCTGAGAAGCAACTGCCGCGCCGTAATTGCCGCTGGTGGCAGCAACCACACCGGCATACCCGCGTTTCTGAGCTTCAAACACCGAAACCGATGCCCTGCGCGCCTTGAAACTCCCTGATGCGTTGGCTGCCTCATCTTTTAAAAAAATCCTGGCACCCATGCCTGGGGCGCAATGCTTGCGCAATTCCTTTGTGATGCCGGTCAACTCGAACAGAGGCGTGTCCGCGACCTTGGTCTGCCGCTGGATGCTGAATATTTCATCCAGCGGGTACCCGGCTTTGTGCATCATTTTCTCGTAATCAAAAGCTATTGGAGTAATAATGAATTCATCATAATCAATGCCCATCGAAGCCTTCATGATCTCGTTCTTGCGCGCAGTAACAGCCTGATAGCTCCGGTCCTTCACAGTACCCCCCCTTTCCCTGACTTTTCCTGTCTGGGGTTGATACGCAGCAGTTCAGCGACAGGCTCACCGAAATCGTGTCCATACGCGGGATTCACCCTCACCAGCTTCCCGCTGTGTTTTCTTCCGATCAGGCTCTTGATCTCCACTTCATTTCCAGTTTCTCCGTCTGCTGTCAAAAAGCCATTGATCCAGAGCATATAAGGTACTTTCGCCGTATCATCAGGAATCTTCGGCGCGCGCTCTGAAGGTTGCAGCAAAATCTGTTCGATTCTGACAAAAGTTCCGGCCTTGACCTTTTCCCCCATAATGACCTCCGGGTTTTTGAAGTATGGTAATCGGTAATTGGTAATTGGTAAAGGGGCCCATCACCCGTTACCCGTTACCCATCACCCGTTACTTCTCCCCCCGGTTGTCCGGTCCGGTCCTTGAATTCTCGGGCTGAGTGCAATACAATTAGCTACATGAATAAAGACACTCTCGACCTGTCCCGCAAAGAAGAATTTCAGAAGAAGTTCCATGACTATCTGTATTATGAAAAAAACTATTCCGGACACACCATCATCTGCTATCTCAACGATGTAGAGCAGTTCTTTGAATTTTTAAGCCGCGAGGAGACCGGCACGATCAATGTCGCGCTGCTGCGCTCCTATCTGGCCAGATTGCAGAAAAACGCCTATTCAAGGCGCACTATCAGCCGAAAAATATCCTCGCTTCGCACTTTCCTGCGCCTGCTCAAACGCGAGGGCATCTTTGAAGAAGATTCGATTTTCCGCCTTTCAACTCCAAAAATCGAAAAAAAACTGCCTCAGTTTCTTTACCTGGAAGAGTTGACTACACTTCTCGATTTTCAAGGACTGTCCCACAGAGATAAAGCCCTGCTGGAAACAATTTACGCCTCAGGTTTGCGCGTGCATGAAGCCACCGGCCTTAATATCGCAGACATAGACTTCAGGGAAGGCTTAGTTAAGATCATGGGCAAGGGCCGCAAGGAACGCATTGTCCCGATTGGTTCCAAAGCGCTGGAAGCGCTGAAGATCTATCTTTCCACCCGCTCGCCGGTGCTGGATGACACTGCGGTTTTTCTCAACCGCGCCGGCAGCCGGATCACAGATCGCTCGGTGCGCCGCATTCTTGACCGGGCCATTGAACAGGTAGCGCTCCGCAAGAAAGTCTCTCCTCGCGCGCTCAGGCATTCCTTTGCCACCCATCTGCTCGAAGCAGGGGCCGATCTGCGCTCAGTGCAGGATCTTTTAGGTCACGCCAGCATCGCCTCCACACAAATCTACACACACATCAGCGGCGACCGCCTCAAAGAGATTTACAACAAGGCCCATCCGCGTGCCTGAGGGGCAGAATCATGTTCCGTGGAACCACAGTAATCGCAATTAAGAAAGACGGGCGTATTGCCATGGCCGGTGATGGCCAGGTGACTTTCGGAGACACTGTCATCAAGCATAATGCCAAAAAAATCCGTCGCGTTTTCCATGACCAGGTTCTCTTAGGTTTCGCCGGATCAACAGCTGACGCTTTTACGCTGTTCGAAAAATTCGAAGCCAAACTGGAATCTTACAGTGGTAATCTCAAGCGCTCTGCTGTAGAGCTCGCTAAAGACTGGCGCACAGACAAGATCCTGCGCCGCCTTGAAGCAATGCTGCTTGTGGCAGACCGCGATCAGATCTTTCTCATTTCCGGTTCAGGGGATGTCATTGATCCGGACATACCTGTAATCGGTATCGGTTCAGGCGCGGGTTACGCCAAGGCCGCAGCCCTGGCGCTTTTGAGTCACAGCAGCCTGTCTGCAGCAGAAATTGCCTCAGAAGCCCTGCAAATCGCCTCCAGCATCTGCATCTATACAAACAGCGCCATCACTGTCGAAGAGATTGGATAACCCTGTAATTATGGAGCACCTGACCCCGAAAAACATTGTGGCTGCTCTTGACCGGTATATTGTCGGCCAGGAAAAGGCCAAAATCGCTGTAGCTATCGCCATGCGCAACCGCTTCCGCCGAAGAATGATCACCGACGAACGCATCCGCGAGGAAATTTTACCGAAGAATATCATCATGATGGGCCCGACTGGTGTAGGCAAAACAGAGATCGCCAGGCGCATGGCCGATCTTTCCGATTCACCGTTCATCAAGGTGGAAGCCACCAAGTACACTGAGGTGGGTTATGTGGGAAGAGAGGTTGATTCCATGGTGCGTGACTTAGTGGAAATGGCAGTAACGCGCCTGAAAAACCGCCGGGTAAACGAAGTCGCCGAACAGGCGGCGGATGCGGCTCTGGAAAGAATGCTGGATCTTCTGCTTCCACGGCGAAGGGAGCCTTCGCCATTGCGTGCGATGTTTGCGGGGCTGCACACAGGCGAACCCGTATCCCAGGAACCTGAAACGGAGAAAGACGAAGATGAAAGCTATCAGCGGACCAGGGAGCGGCTGAGGAGCATGGTTCTTGAAGGAAAGTTAGCCGAAAAAGAAGTGGAGATCGACATCCAGGCTCAGTCCATGCAGATGTTCGAGATTTTCTCCAGCGCCGGCATGGAAGAGTTTGGCGTCAGCTTCCAGAATATGATGGGCAACATGTTTCCAAAGCAGACCCGGAAAAAAAAGGTCAAGCTCCGCGAAGGATTAGAGATTTTAAAAGCAGAGGAAGCACACAAGCTGATTGATCATGACGCGATTGTCAAGGAAGCCCTGCAGTTAACAGAAACCAATGGCATCATATTTATCGATGAAATCGACAAGATCGTTTCCAAAGGCGAAGCGCACGGGCCCAATGTTTCCAGGGAAGGCGTGCAGCGCGACCTGCTGCCTTTAGTTGAGGGCGCTACTGTCATTACCAAGCACGGTCCGGTGAAAACACAGCATATTCTATTTATCGCAGCAGGGGCTTTTCACAGCAGCAAACCATCAGACCTGATTCCGGAACTTCAGGGTCGGTTCCCCATCCGGGTTGAGCTTTCCAGCCTCTGCAAAGACGATTTTGTCAAGATTCTCAAAGTTCCGAAAAACGCGCTTTGTCTCCAGTATCAGGAACTGCTGCGCGTTGACGGCGTTGACCTGGAATTCACTGATGACGGCATTGACGAAATCGCGGAAACCGCCCAGCAGGCCAATGATAAAATGGAAAACATCGGAGCCCGCAGGCTCTATACTGTCATGGAAAAACTCCTGGAAAAGGTCTCGTTCGCAGCCCCAGCCGGAGATTCACACCTGAGCGTCAACCGGACCTATGTCAAGGATCAGCTCGGGGATATCATCAGGGACACGGATCTGGGGAGATACATTCTTTGATCTTGCACGCAATTGCCGGTACACTTCAGCTCGCCTCTGCCCGAACAAGACCATAAGAGGAAACTTTGCATAATCTCCCGGCAGATATCTTAGACTTGCTGCAGCGCTATGCCGACATCCTCTGGCAGGCCAATCAGTCTGTCAATCTCATCGGTTACCGGGACAAGGACACTCTCTGGACCGAAGGAATCGAGGATTCCATCTTTTCTGTCAAGGTCGCCGGGCAATTCATTGCTCCAGCCTCATCCATTATCGACATCGGCTCAGGCGGGGGTCTCCCCGGAATGGCCGCCGCTGCCATGCTGCCTGATTCAACTGTCACACTTGTGGAATCTATCCGCAAAAAATGCGACTTTCTCAATTTCTGCATCGCAGAACTCGGAATCAAAAACTGCTTCGTGGTACAAGGACGGATCGAGGAATACAACCTGCGGGGAACTCATGATCTGGCTTTCTGCCGGGCTGTAGCCGAACTTGCCGTTTCTCTGGAATATACCTTGCCTTTTCTAAAAACGGGTGGTATTTTTATAGCTCATAAAGGAAAAAAGGCCGCTGCGGAACTCACTTCTTCAGCACACGCCCTGACGGTACTTGGTGCAGAAAAAGAAAGCATCTTTCAAGCGGAAGGAAAATGTTTTATCGTGTTCAGGAAAAAGCGGGAAACGGCATCGTGCTATCCGCGGAAAAACGGTCTGCCTGCGCGCAGGCCATTGTAGTCCCCCTCACCCGAACTCTGAAGGAGGAATCTTAATGGAGAGTTATTGCAGGATCTGCGGCATCCTCTTGGAAAATACCCCCCCGGAAATCCGCTGCTGCAAAAGCAGTATTTGTGAAGAGCTTTTCCAAAGCCGGCTTCTCGGGGATGAGGGACGCAAGAAAAAGAAAAAAACCGCCCGTATGAGGTCTCTGGAAGTTCAATTCCGCCCCTGGAGTTCAGGCTGCATTGACAACCTATATAAGAACATGCTGCTGGAGTGGCCGGCAGAGAAAACAGCCAAAGAGACCAATCGCGCTATAGATGAAGTTCAGAAAATGATGGAACGCATCAGGCGCGAAGGATACGAAAAAATCTATTACGAGCTTCTGGAATTCGAAAAAGAATTAAAGAAAAGAAACCGCAAGGTTCTAGAAAAGGGCGATGAGTTCGGCGGGATTGAGCTTCCGGACGTTGAAGATGACGACGACCTGTTGTAAAACAGCTGTTGAAGTTTTCAGGAATGGTTTGATTGGTTCACGCTGTGCAGAAAGTCCCCTGCGCGGTTTCCCGGAATACCGGCCGGCACAAAGTTTTTCTTCTGCTTTGTCCATCTGTTCGATATTATTGATCTTTCTGATCGCACTGGTATGCAATCATTTATACGCCGGGGAAAAGCTTTCCTTAGCCATTGTCTGGCACCAGCATCAGCCCAGTTATTACAATCCTGCTGATCAGCGACTGGTTCTTCCCTGGGTCCGCCTCCATGCAGCCAAGGATTATTACGATATGGCCAAAGTCCTGGAGCAGTTCCCCTCAATGGAAGTAACCATCAATCTTGTGCCTGTTCTAATCGAACAACTTGAAATGTACCTTTACGAAGGTCGTGAAGATTACCTCCTCCATCTGCACCGCAAACCGGTATCCGAGTTGAACCGCGAAGAAAAGCGGCATCTGATAAACCGCTGCTTCGACATCAGCTGGGATAATGTCATTAAAAAGTACCCTTATTATCTCCGATTGCTGACCATGCGCGAAGAAACCATGAAACAGGATCCTTCAGCCGGTAAAACCCTGCTCGCTTTCAGCAACCAGGATCTTCTTGATCTCCAGGTCTGGTTCAATCTGGCCTGGATCGATCCCTATTTTCACGAATCAGCGGAACCGATCAAATGCCTGATTGAAAAAGGCCGCAATTTTACCCCTGAAGACCTGAAAACCGTGCTGGACTTCCAGTTCGGTATCATGCGCCAGATTATTCCTCTTCACCGCAGGCTCATGCAGCGCGGCCAGATTGAGTTGATCACCACCCCATACTATCACCCGATTCTGCCCCTGCTCTGCAATGCCGCAGATGCCCGCACTGCCATGCCGGGGGTAGATCTGCCGGAAATCTGGGATCCTGCAGTGGATATCGCGTCTTTGCAGGTGGAAAAAGCAGTCGCGTTTTTCCAGAGCCGCTTTGGCGAAGCTCCGGCTGGAATGTGGCCGGCCGAGGGTTCGCTTTCTTATGCGTGCCTGCCTCTGTTTCAAAAGAATGGCATTCACTGGATTGCCACAGACGAAAAAATTCTCTCCCGCACCATAGGAGTCCATCCGTCGCGCACTGAAGGCAAGCTCGACAATCCGACCGTCTTTGCTACACCATACCGCATTGTGCTTCCTGACAGCAGTGAAATTACAGTCATCTTCCGCGACACTTATCTTTCGGACAAGGTTGGATTCGACTATTCAGGTCTTCCTCCGGCTGACGCAGTAGCCCATCTGGTGGCTTATCTCCAGGACATCCATGCCAAAACCTCCGATGACAGCCGCAACTATCTGGTAAGCATCGTTCTTGACGGTGAAAACGCATGGGAAAACTATCCCAATGACGGGCATGACTTTTTCGAGCTGCTTTATTCAACCCTGGAAAGCCTTCCCTGGTTGAAAACAACCCGGATCAACCAGTTCGTCAAGGCCAACATCCGTTCCCTGCCGGTCCTGAACACTCTCTGGCCCGGTTCGTGGATCAACAAGGATTACAGTACCTGGATCGGGGAAGCGGACGAAAACCTGGCCTGGAGTTATACATTCAAGGCTTACCGCACTTTCAAAGAACTTGAACACGCTCTGACCGGAGAAGTCCTGACCCGCTCAAAGGAAGCGCTGATGGCAGCCTTTGGAAGCGACTGGTACTGGTGGTATGGGAAAGACCAGGAATCAGGTAACGATCAGGTTTTTGATCTTTTGTTCCGCGAACACCTGAAAAACTTCTACCGCGCTCTGGAAATCGATATTCCCTCAGAACTCAACCTTCCTGTGACAGCCCCGGAAGGCTCAACCGGCCGAAAAGTGCAGAACCCCTCCACTCCGCTGATAGACGGAACACGCGACTCGTGCTGGGACACAGCCGGTGGCTTTGATCTGCGCCAGGGCGGGGTAATGCAGAAATCTCTCCTGATGGATACGCTCTATTATACCTATGACACCGATAACCTTTATCTTGCACTTCCGGCAGCAGACAATAACCCGGAACGCATTACTGTTTACGGCCGTTCAGGCAGCCGTGGCCTGACAGGTCCTGCGCGAGGTCTTGATTTTCTTTACAATTTCAGGATTCTCCTCTTCCCTTCCTCAGGCAAGGCCGATTTTCTGCCTGACTTACAAAACAAAGGCTCAACCCTGCTGTCCGCAGGAACGGATTTCATCGAAATCGCTGTCCCGCTTACTCTATTCCAGGACAATTCATGCCTGCTCAGGGTGGCTGCCGGGGATGCGGAAAATCCGGAAGCCGCCGACAGCGTGGTTCCGCTCTTTATCTCCTGGCCTGTTCCGGAACGGGAGATCTGCTCATTCACTGACGCCGGTGACGATGATTACGGTTCAGGATCCCTGGTTTATCCCGAAAATTTCGCCTTTCAAGAGGGCTGCTTTGACCTCAAAGGGCTCAAGATCGCTGAAAACGATTCAGAGTTTATTATTTACATCGAGCTGCAGCGTATCGACAACCCCTGGAATTCCACGGCAGGGTTCAGTGTTCAGACCATTGATGTTTACTTCTGCGCACCAGGCGGAATTATTCCGATGCTGCCCGGACGCAGAGCTCAGATTGCCGGCGGATGGAAGCACTGCATAGTTGTCGAGGGCTGGGAATCCCGCCTGATGAGTCAAAAAGGCGCGACATTCGAAGAAATCACCAGACTGACTCCATCACTCTCCCACGATGGAAACCACATCCGCTGCACAGTAGCCAAAAAACTGCTCGATAATCCGGGTGATTTTTCCATTGCCGCTGTCGTTCTTGGTCAGGACGGTTATGCGGATGAATTTAATCTGCGTGTGCGCGAGGTTCAGGCAGCAGCTGATGAATGGAAGTTCGGCGGTGGAATCCCCGGAAGCTCCGCTGTCATCGACCTGCTGGATCCTGAAGGGGACCAGAAAAAACAACTGACGCCAGAGGATGGCGTTGTCACGGTCCACCCGGTGGAGATGCGCAGATAATGCCTTGTAAGGGCACATTGCAATGTGCCCTTACGATGGGGGTGAACAACATGTTTGATAAAACCCTTCCCTTCCTCCCCTTTTCCCTTCCCACAATCGGAGATGATGAGATCCGGGAAGTCGTTGCCGCCCTGAAAAGCAACTGGATCACTACCGGCCCCCGCACTAAGCGCTTTGAAGAGGAATTCGCCGCACTCAAAGGCTGCACTCACGCCATTGCTCTCAATTCCTGCACAGCCGCTCTGCATCTGGCTCTCAATGCCTTAGACCTCTCTCCAGGGGACGAAGTGCTGACAACGGTCAACACTTTCGCGGCCACTGCCAATGTCATGCTCCAGGTCGGGGCAAAACCCGTTTTCTGCGACATCGAAACCGACACCATGAACATGGACCTCACAGATGCTGAAACCAGAATCACATCCCGTACCAGGGCTATCGTGCCTGTCCACCTTGCAGGCCACCCGGTGGATCTCGATGCTGCCTGCAGGCTCGCGAAAAAACACGGCCTGCGGATGATCCAGGACGCGGCCCATGCTGCAGACGCTACTTATCAGGGCGGAGGACTGGATGCATACGGGGATATGACATGCTACAGTTTCTATGCGACAAAAGTCATTACCACCGCCGAGGGTGGCCTACTCACCACCAGCACCGACAGCTTAGCTGAATCAGTCCGCATGTTCAGCCTGCACGGCATGTCGCGCGACGCATGGAAACGCTATCAGAAAGGCGGCTCCTGGCAATATGACATCCTGGCGCCCGGGTTCAAATACAACATGGCAGATATCAACGCGGCACTGGGTCTGATCCAGCTGAAGCGTATGCCGGAATTCCTCGCAATCCGCCGCAGCCAGGCTGCAGCATATCAGGAGCTTCTGTCAGACCTTGCGGATTTCGTTGCCCTCCCCGTGGAACGCCCTTATGCCGGGCACTCATATCACCTGTATATCATTCAACTTGAGCTTGACAATCTGACTTGCAGCCGGGACGAGTTTATCGAGTTTCTGACCGAAAAAGGGATCGGCACATCCGTGCACTTTATTCCGTTCTTCCATTTCACTTTTTACAGGGAAAAATTCGGTTTGAGAGAACAGGATTTCCCGACAGCCTCCTCTGTGTTCAAGCGCGTGGTTTCTCTGCCCCTTTATCCTTTGTTGAAGCAAAGCGACATGGAGCGCGTTTCCGAGGCTGTTCATGAGGCAGTCAGGCGATTCACCAGAGTTAGATAGATGGAAACGGGGAAGGGGGTGCCGGTGTTGGACAACGGACAACCCTTCATTTACACCTTATCTCTTCCCTGCCCCCAGCAGCCACCAGTCAGGAACTGCAGTTATCTTTTCTGAAATCCGGATGCATTCTTCTCCCGGATAAACAATGTATCCCATTTCAGCTTCAGGAGTCGAAGTCAGAAAAGAGTTGAGACCTGAACCATCTCTCCGGGAAGGTTTCTGAGTCCATTTGATTTCAAAGGGTATCAGTCGGCCTTGAGAGGAAAGGACCAGGTCTACTTCAGACTGATCCTGAGTTCTATAAGTAAGCAGATCTCCTATAACATCATGATTAATCAAGGTTTTCTCGATCTCAGATATCATGAAAGTTTCATAGACTGATCCAAGTTGATTCCTGTCAAGCGCAGCCTGCAGCGAAAAATCAGTTCCGAGCGGACCATGCAGAAGAATTGGATCAACTGCAAACAATTTCGGCTGCTTTATCAGCCGTTTGATGGAATTTCTGAAATAAACATTGAGAAACTGGATCACCATCATGGCTTCAAGTTGATGTGCATAATGGCTCGCAGTTGGCTGGCTCACTCCGATCTGTTGCGATAATCCGCTCGCATTGAAAAATCGGGCACTCTGTGCGAACAGCAATTCAGATGCCCTCTCAAATGCGCCGGCTTCCCGGATGGCAAACTGCTCAATCACCATTGGGAGTATATATGTTCTTACATAATCGCGACTCCATACTTGACGGTCGCTTCCTTTCAAAGCTGTACATGGAGAAGGAAATCCGCCCCACAGAATCCGCTCCTCTCTCTGCCGGGAAACTTCAACATTGCTGAGCGGAAAAACATCGATTTTCGCTTGGCTTCCATTCAACAGTTTCAAAAGACCGGGTAGTTGCCCTGAATCAGACATTTCCTGCCAGGAAAATGGAAGTACTTTAAACAGATTTACCCTTCCCGCTAAAGATTCCTTGATGCGTCGCATCAGAAGATAATTACCTGAATTTGCTAAACAGATGCCTGTAGGATTAGGGTCTTGTTCATCTACCAGCAGTTTGACAGCGCTGAAAATCTCCGGCACGCGCGCCGCTTCATCTATGAACAGATATCTTCCTTTTACATATCTGTTTTTCAGATAACGAACAGGATCTTTCATGGCTTCATGCCGTACAAGCGGATCGTCAAAAGAAATCAGCTCCCCGCCCAGGGTATTGATTATCCGCTTGAGTAGATGAGATTTCCCTACTTGACGCGGCCCGAGCAGGGCAACGCAACGCCATTTCGCAAGATGCTCAATCAGTATTTTCTCGATTTTCCTGATGATCATAAACCCATTGTAACTTATTATGCTTTAATTTTCAAGCTGGATATTTAAAGTCAAAGGGGTGTCGGGGTTTAACATTTAACAAAATGATGATAGATGATATGATAAAATCATGGGAAGAGAACTAAGAATCGAATTTGATCACGCATTCTATCATGTCATCAGTCGCGGAAACACCAGGAGCAGGATATTCAAGAAAGACAGCGACCGCATAAAATTCCTGGAATACCTTCAGCAGATACACAAAAAATTCAAGGTGGTAATCCACGCATACTGCTTGATGGGTAACCACTATCATTTGTTAATGGAAACTCCAAAGGGTAATCTGAGCAAAGTCATGCATACCCTGAACACCAGCTATACCAATTACTACAATTACCGGAACGGCAGGACAGGTCACCTGTTTTCCGGAAGATACAAAGCAATCCTAGTTGAAAAAAACTCATACGCTCAAATTCTGTCTGCCTACATTCACCTGAATCCGGTTGAGGCTAAGTTGGTTGAAGAACCAGAAGCATACGAATGGAGCAGTTATAAATACTATTCAAATGAATCGATGGTGTTGCCGGATTTCATGGAAACAGGATTTATCCTTGGGTACTTTGGCAAATGCAGGAAAAAAGCGATCCTGAGATATGTAAAGTATGTTGAAGATCGCATTGACATAGCGATCAATCCATTTAAAGATGTGAAAGCAGACTCTGTGCTTGGCAGTGATGAGTATCTTGATTGGATAAGGGAGAATGCTGAGGCAGAAGGTTGGGTGAGAAGACCTGTCCCAAAGTTGGAAAAGCTTTATGAAGACACCGAAATCGAAGCGAGAATAAGAAAATGGGTCAGTGCTAATGATAAGACCGGTCTCGAAAAGAAACTGGACCGTAAAATTCTGATATATTTTTTGAGAGAAAAAGCTAACCTTGAATTGAGACAGCTTGGTTCAGAATTCAAAATGACGGAAGCGGGGATTTGTGTTCTGGTGAAGAGATTCAAAGCCAAACTCCTTTCTGATGAAAAGCTGCAGCATAGATTGAAAAAGATAGAAAAAGAACTGATGAATGTTAAATGTTAAACCCCGACACCCACTTACTTGACAATAAACTCTAATGAGCTCGTGGAAAAAGACACGCGGTCTCCGGATTTGAGCGGCCTGCGCTCATCAGTGTTCAGCCGCGCATCATTGACATAGGTGCCGTTTGAAGAATTCAGATCCGAGATAAACCAGCGCCCGTTTTCACATTCGACCTTCGCGTGCCTGCGCGAAATTGTCTTTCCGGAGTTCTGATCTCCGGCAAACAGCTCCTGCCCCTTTTCGCCGCGACCGACTACATCGCCACTTTCAAGGTTCAGGTGCCCACCGGCACACTCCAGAACCAGAGACGCGATCCCAGGCTCAATAACCGTGCCGTCTTCAAAGGCTTCCCTCATCTCTGAATCGTCATCCCCTGAAGGAGCCACACCTGAGATGTCGCCCAGGCATCTGGTGCACAGCATCTCGTGCAACTGATTCTTCTCACCGCAGCATGGACAGATTTTGCAACAGCTCACTATGAATCCTTTCCGCGTCCTTCTGATCCGGAATACCGAGCACATAAACCCGGTCATTTTTGCGTATCACCTGTAGGCTGCGCCTGACAGGAACCTTCGCGCAGTATTCCCTGTACTTCCTGCGCAAATCTCTGTCGCGGGTCACCAGGCACATCCGCTGATTGCCGGAACCCTTCCAGTGGCTTAGCGAGGCGTTCCCAGCCTGGAATTCTCCATCCACCACAGCATCAGCAAATTCCCTGATCCAGGGGAATTTCCGGATCAGATCCTCAATCCTGTATCTGCTGTATATCAGTATATCAGTAAACGCCTGCCTGCGCGCACCGTTCAGTATTTCCCTCAATGCTGCCGGCTGGTCAAACGGTTCGCCCCCGGAAACAGTCAGGCCTTCAGCACCGAGTGCTGCGTGTATACCGGTCAGGCGCAGCACCTCACTCACTGGAATGCGTTTCGACTGGTCAAAGGGCTGGGCATGGGTAGCGATGCAACCCTTGCACCTGGCCCTGCATCCCTGGAACCAGATGCCGGAACGCACTCCCGGACCAAGTGCCGTGACAGGAAAATGCACAAGATCGATCAGGACCGTTGCTTCAGTGTTATTTCCCATGATTTACCGGTTTTCTGCAGGCTGCTCATGACCAGGTCCGAACCGGGACCTGCGCTTGAGCCAAACAGAGCGCGAGATAAAGGATTCACTAAAACATTTTCGATGTGGTTGCCGATTCCTCTTCCCCCCATTGAAAGGTCCTCGCAGCAGGCGGACAGCAATTTTTTCTCCACCTCAGGGTCAATGGAAATCGAAATCTTGAAATTTTCGCAGAGACGGGAAAGCACATTGCCGGTCATGCGGGTAAAGATCTTCTGCGCCATTTCCCGCCTGATAAAGTCAAAAACCACGACATTCTCGCCAATGCGATTGAGTATTTCCGGCCTGCCGATCCTGTATTTGAAATAGTCCCCGATAGCTGCCCTGATGCCGGCGTCAATCTGCGGGTAATCCATCTCAGAAGAAACCCGCTGAATCTTTTCTCCGGAAGGAGTCGTTTCATAAACTCCAAGGTTGGAAGTGAAAATAATCAAGCATTCGGAAAAATACACGGTTTCACCCCGTCCTGAAGTCAGTCTGCCGTCATCCAGGAGCTGCAGGAAAATATCGAGGATCTTTGGATGGGCCTTTTCAATCTCGTCAAAAAGGATCACGGAAAACGGGTTCTGCCTGACAGCATTAGTCAGTTCCCCGCCACAGTCATATCCGACATATCCCGGAGGCGCGCCGATCAGGCGCTGATCAGTGTGTTCCCCGGAAAATTCGCTCATGTCAAAACGGATGTACCCGGTTTCAGAGCCGAAAATCAGCTCGGTCAAAGCCTTGGCCAGTTCCGTCTTGCCGACACCGGTGGGTCCGGCTAAGAACAGCACTCCTTTGGGCCGGCTGGAAAGCTTCGAATACTGAGATCCCGAAAGATTGAAAGCCGCTCTTTTGATAATGTCGGATGCCTTGCGCACTCCCTCCTGCTGGCCCACGACCCGCTTGGAAAGGTGCTGCTCTGCGTTTAGAATCTTCTCGTGACTGATCTTAGACCACGGGTTTTCCTCAACGCCCAGCTTGTAGCGCTTGACGGCCTCATCGATTTCAGAGAACTTGATGTCTTCCTTTCGTGCAAGATTGACTATGGAAACGATTTCTCCTGAAAGCAAATCCCCCGTGAGATCGATGAACGCCGCGATTTTCTCTCCCCGGAAAGCCGGATCAAGTCCTTCATACCCGGGAACATTGCGGCTTACTGCGCTGACAATGGTTTTTCTGACCGCGTAATCCGGTTTGGCCAGAGGCAATTCCTTGATCTTCGGGTTCTGGATGGTATACCAGGGCGGAATATCGTTGATTTTGTCCAGAATCAGGAAAGAGGTATTGAACCTGGGAAACTTAGCCTCTCCAATCAGCCTGGGTGATGCGTTCTGTGTCAGCCGGAACATGCGGTAGTAGAATTCGTTGATTTCTGCTGAAGGCGCAATATCCGAAAGCCTGGACAGATAGCGCAGCATGACACAGCAGTAAAACTTCTCGCAGGTAATGAGCTTTTCCATGACCTCGAATGAGCGTCCCAGACCACACTGGTAAGGTTTATCCCTTGTGAACATCATGTATGGCAGACGCACGCCAGGCACCATACCCATTTGCGCCGCTGTTTTCAGGCCCTGTTTGGCCTTTTCCAGCTTGCTCTGAAGATTTTTATCCTTCATCACTACCGAGCCTGTAACTTCCATCATCTTTTCCTGGGTTCCTGCGAGCACAGTAAAACCATAAACCGGTTCATACTCCACAATCAGTTCATAGCCTTCGGAGAGCATGAGTTCCTTCAGATAATCCGACAGGCGCAGGGTTGTCAGAAAACCGTTCTTCTCCATCGGGAAAATGTCGTAAACATTGCCGTGCAGGAGAAACTGGGGCCGTACAGTGAGAAACCGGCTGATTTCCCGCGACCATTTGGGGCTGATTTCTTCCTTCATTCTTCCTTAACCTCAATAATATTCTGGTTCACAGCGGTAATTCTGGGCAAAAACCGTTCGACAATGGACGCGTAACGGCGCTCCCTGAGTATACGCTTCACATAAGGGCTGGCTATTGTCCCCAAAGCTATACCAAACATGACCGCCCCGCCAAAATTCAGGTAATAGTATCCGATATGAAAAAAGAACTGGATCACGAGCGTGATCAGACAGCCGATCCAGAACCCTCGCTGCAGAGCATGCATCTTCCCTCCCTCACGGGCATCCAGGGCCATTATCCATCCGGTGATCGCACCGGCTCCTAACGCCAGCAGACCAAAATAAATATCCAGTGAATACAGAACGCCCCTGGGCTGGACATAAAGCGCTGCATCAGCAGCGCCGATCAGATAGATCAGAAGAAACTGAATCCCTCCGACCACGACTCCCAGGAGTGTTCCGGCTGCAATCGAGATCAGGAAATGCTTGAGGTCATCAGTCCGCTCCGCCTCTGCGCAAAGCTGATGCAGAATGTCGCGGTCCTTTTCGTTCCAGGGCACTTCTCCGTTCTGAATGGCGAACAGGTAGCTCTCCAGAAGGTCGATCTCTAAGCGCTTCATGACTGGACGCGGAAGTTTTTTTGAAAGCCACGGAATCTTTCCGGTCAGTACAGGATCGACCTTCAGGCGTTTAGTGCGGGCCTGCCTGAGATAGTCAGTGATCAGATATACCTGACTGGCATGGGCGGAGTTTTTGATCAGCACCTTTTCCCGTTCCCATTTAAGCAAGGTTAGTACAGCCTCTGCGACATTCTCCAAATCTCTGGAACAAAGCATTTCTTCCAGTTCCAGCGGAATGAGGTATTCATTCTTCAATTCCTGCAGATACGATTTTTTCAAAAGCCTGTCCCCGTATCTGGTGAGAAACATGATCTTCTCACGCAAGCCAAAGCTTTTGTGAAAAAAGAAATCCCCGGTGTGCCACCAGAAATCAAAGACCCTGATCATCTGCTGCAGACTGCTTTCAAAAGTCACTTTCGGAACATTGAAACGCAACACAGAAAGCAACTGATAAAAGCTGTCAGAATCAGGTTTTTTCCCGAGCGAGGCAAGATAATCCTCATAATATGACTTCAGATTTCCCGACATCACCATACTGATGATATGGTGCTCACCGGGAGAGGCCTCTTTTTTCAGGCAGCGGATCGCGAAAAGATACAGGTTCTGAAATGTTATCAGTTTCCCCCTGATAACAAATCCTGTGCCTTTCAGATAGCGGCGGGCCAGGCTTATCAATGTCAGATCCCGCTCCCCCTTGCACTTCCTGCTGATTTCAGCCACTTCCAGGCACAGTTCATACTGCCCGTTTTTTTTCAGCCACTCATCAAGATGCCCTCTGCTGATATGCTCGCA
>JAQTRI010000318.1 GCA_028711905.1 Candidatus Wallbacteria bacterium
TCCATGTCATCAGCGTCTGATCACATTGATCATGTAAAAACCCAGCTGCCTTATGCTCTTTCTGCTGCGATCATAGCTATTGCATTCGGATTTGTTCCTTCGGCTTATAAAGTGCATCCGGGGATTTCACTGATTGTTTGCATTGGTGCCGCTTTTGCCGTAGTCCGCTGGTTCGGAAAAGACCCGGAAAAGGTGGATCTCAAATCGCTTGAATGACCGGAAAGAACACTGGTCAATAGTATGGGAGCACTCTGATTTATCTTTTATCATGGCAGAAATTCACCGATACATTCCATGAGGTGAATTCCATGAAAAAGATTCTGGTCAGGGTTCGAAACATCGTGCTGGTTCTGAAGTTTTATCTGCAGCGCACCATGTCCTGGGTGTCACTGGCCAATTCCGGCATGATCATGTTCCTGGTGTTTTCCAAGCTGCAGCAGGAATACCGTATTGAAATGGATATCTCATCATTCTTCATTCCGCTGTATCTGGCGTGTCTGGCGCTCATGATTTTCATCGGATATCTTGACGACAGGCTCAATCTGTATTCCCGAGAAGCCAGGATCGCCCAGAATCGCAGCCCTTTTATTGTTGAGCTTTTCGCCAGGCTGGACAGGATTGAAAAGCAGCTGGAACGGCTGGAAAGGTAAAGTAAATCTATCCGTTCAAGCGCTTTCCGGTAGTCATTTATTCAGGAGTGATTTCTTAAGAGAAGTTCCTTGGGGTGCGGCTCCAGATAGGTCTGACCCTGAAGATAGGAAATCGAGTACTTCCGCACATAATGTTTGATCAGGGTGACAGGCACGATCAGTGGAACCAGCCCTGTGCGGTAGTCGGTGATCAATGCCTGCAGTTCCTGTTTTTCATCACTGTTCAGAAGCTTTTTCAGATATCCCGACATGTGCTGCAGCACATTGGTGTTTTTGGCCGGAGTAGCGATCAATGCTAATGAGCGCAGGAATATCTGCTGATATTCGCGAGTGAACTGCTGCGGGTCCATGCTGCTGACTGACGCTGTCAGAGACCCGAGCTCACGGTAGCCCGTGATGCTATGAGCCATCAGCTGCAGTTTGTGGGCAGTGTGAAAAGCCACCACTGCTGACCTGGAAAAAGGCTTATGAGTCAGAGTCATCAGGCGGTGAAAGGCGAAAACCCGCTCAAGAAAATTTTCGCGTAGTGTAAGGTCATTGAGTCGACCGTCCTCTTCCATTGGCACAAGAGGAAAGGCTCTGGCCATCATGCCGGCGAATATTCCGGAACCGTGACCGATGACTGAACCTTTTTCATTGTGCACAGGCACGCGGAACAGCCCTGAACTCGGCGACTTTTTCCTGAAGATAAAACCGCAGAGGTTTTCTGATTCAAGCTTTCTTATCCGCTCTGTTGCCCAGTTCCGCATGGTCTCAGTCCAGTCTTTTTTGCTGCGGACGCCAAGCAGCCTGGGATTTTCCGGATCGCCGACCAGATGGATGGCCTCCCTGGGTACCCCCATACCCAGCTCGATTTCCGGGCACACAGGGACGAATTCGAAAAATGTACTCAGCACATCCGTGGCAAAATGATCCTGCTTGTGATTGCCGTCATAACGGACCGGATTGCCGAGCAGGCAGCTGCTGACACCGATTTTGATCGGCTGCGTGTTATTCATAACGAGTGAGCATAACTGTAACTGCCGGAAATTGCAAATATCGAATATCGCGGCGGGGAATATTGCGGAATATCGGGAATATCGTGCTGTTGCATACGGGTTTATCAATAACCCGTGTAGATACGGTACGCCCGCTGCCCAGTAAAAGTATTCTCAGTCAATTATCGGGCCAATGAAAAAGGCCGCCTGGTCAGTGGCGGCCTTTGACTTCTGGCGGGGAAAGGAATCAGTCGAGAAGGCTGTCCAGGACCTGGATGGCTTTTTCGTAGTTGCCGTTGCGGATCATCTCGATCACTCGGCGGATGGTCTGCCTGGGTACGCTGACAGAACCCGGGTTGTCTCCCTGCGGGTTTACCAACGGCTTCAGAGACATGATGATATTGAGAACTGTGTTTTCCATGTCAGTGTATGTGCTGCCGAAATCATCGTGATAATAGTTGTACATGTTCAGCCAGGCCTCGTAATCCGAATCCTGCCCGGACTCCGGCCTGCACTTGGCGATAAGCCTGAGAACATCTAATTCCAAGGGTGTGTAACTGGAACCGAAATCATCGATGTAATAGCGCATCTTTTCAAGGAACTTTCCGTACATGCCGGGAGAAACCTCTCCATCGGGCCTGGAAAGAACGAGAATATTGAGCACAGTCATCTCGTCCGCGGTATAGTTGGAGCCGAAATCATCGACATAGTACATGAACTTATCAAGCCAGAGATCGTAATGCTGGGCCCCGAAAGGCGGTTTCGTGTCGATCAGGGTTTGCAGCTGATCGAGTTCCTGGGGGGTGTAGTTGGAACTGAAGTCATTGACTTTGTAAAAAAAATTGTCCAGCCAGGCCTTGTATGCATCGCGTTCCAGCTGATATGCTCTCTGCCTTGAATGTTCACGTCCTGCATCGTCGGCCATGAGAGGCGCGCAGATCATCACGGCTGCCAGTAACACTGCAAAAAACTTCATGAGTATCCTCCCGCACTTTCTTGTTGAAAGAATAATACCCGGAAAAGCTCTTTTGTCATCTGAAAAATGAAAATCAGAATTCAGGGTTTATCAACGACCTGGGTAGATACGGTACGATAGCTTTTAATAATTGAAGTGAGTGGGTGAAGTCAATGGAAAAGGCAGGGATGCCTCTCATTCCTGGTTTCTGTTACAATGATGGAATGACCATTTGTGCCGACTGCAGGCGGGACATCCCTGCAGATTCAAATTTCTGCCCGGGTTGTGGAGCGAAAATCTCTTCTGTGCCGGTTGCAAGCGATGAACTCAAGCTTGTGACCATGATGTTCGCCGATGTTTCGGGATTTACAGCCATGAGCGAAAAACTGTCGCCGGACGAGGTCAAGGAGATCATGGATGACCTGTTCGGCAGGCTGACCCGGGCCATAGAATCGGAAAACGGAACAGTCATCAAGTACGAGGGAGACTGTATCATGGCCGGATTCGGCATGCAGCGCGCCACAGACATGGATCCGGCGTACGCCTGTTATGCTGCGCTGAAAATGCAAGCGGAAATTCGGAACTTTTCTGAGGAATTGGAGAAGATGCGGGGATTTTCCCTGGCCATGCGCATCGGCATGCACACCGGAAAAGTGGTGCTGGGACAGATCGGCGGGCGCATGGATGTGCTGGGTGACGCTGTCAACCTGGCAGCGCGCATGGAACAGAACGCCGAGCCCGGATCGATCATGGTCACCAACGATCTGGTGCGGCTGCTCAAAGGACAATTCGAAGTCATGGACCGGCCGGAGATAACGGTCAAGGGCAAGAGCGAGTCTGTGACTCCCTGGATCGTGATGGGCAAGGCGGTCTTAGCGCAGAGGAAGGTGCTGGGACGAACTCTGCCACTGATTGGCAGGGATGTGGAATTCAACGCCATGACCGGGGTGTTCCGGGCCTGCCGGGAATCCGGACAAACATATGTGATCCTGGTGCGGGGCGAGGCCGGGGTAGGCAAGAGCCGTCTGATGCGCGAGTTTGAAACCTTCCTGCACGGCCTGGAAGAGACCGTGTGGTTGAATCGGACATTTTTCAATTCCGTGGCCAGTGAAAGCTACCATGTTTTCAGGGTGTTCCTGGCTGCCAGGCTCGACAAGGCCGGCCAGGATCTGGAAGCGTTTTTTACCGAACATTGCCCCGAAGTTGATGCTTCTGCCAGGGCGGTGTTTGTTGCGACCCTGTCTGCGCTTACCGGACTGACGCAGGAACCCGCCGCTGTTGAAGGCGAACAGATGAAAAAAAGCGCGTTTCGCGGGTTCCAGCTGCTGTTCCAGGGGCTGTGTCGGATCGCGCCCGTGGTCTTCGTGATCGAGGACCTGCACAGAGCTGACGAGGGCAGCCTGGAACTGATCAGGTACCTGACTGCCTGGTGTGAAGGCAGCCTGACATTTGCTCTAACCGCCAGACCCGGGAACCCGGAATTTGAGACAATATGCGTCAGGCAGACCTTGATCGATCTGCAGCCCCTGGGATCGGACAGCGTAGAGCTCCTGATCACTGAAGTCGCGGGCACAGCTCTGCCGGAAATTACGGAAAAGATAGTTCGAGTCAGTGGCGGCAACCCGTTTTTTATTGAGGAGTTTTTGACCATGCTGCATGTACGGGGCGTGCTGCGTGAAGAGCAGGGCCGGTTGCTGATGGACGGGTCAAGGCTGGAGAGGCTGGAAATCCCTGATTCGCTGACCCTGCTGATGCAGGAAAAGGTCGAAAACCTGGACCGCAGCGCTGTGGAATTCCTGAAAGCCGCATCTGTGATGGGCCGGACTTTCATTGTGGAGGCCGCCGGTTCCATGGACGGGGCAGGCTCGCCGGACCTGGAAGCTTTGCTGCTGTCCGGACTGCTGCTTCCGGATCCGGAGCGGAACGAGCCGGACATCAGATGCCTGATGTTCAACCACGACCTGCTCAGGGACGCGTTTTACGACCGGTTGACAAAAAAACAGAAATCCGGCCTGCATCAACAAGCTGGGGCCTGGATCGAAGACTACATCGCCAGTCGGCCGGGCCAGGCAGCCAGGTATTACTCAGAACTGGCTCTCCATTTCAGTGAGGCTCATGACACGGACCGTGAAAT
>JAQTRI010000319.1 GCA_028711905.1 Candidatus Wallbacteria bacterium
AGTGAAGGAGGTGTATCAGGCACCGCAGGGATCGGTGCTGGAACTGGCAATGTATCGGTCAGAATTGAAGGAGAAATTCAGGAGAATCCTCCAGTGACGGGTTACCTACATTCAGTTGACAGCAACAAACTCAACCAATAAATTGACAGCCGCTTGTGTGGCTGTTATTATCTTTGGGACAAATTTTTGCCGCGATTTTTTTTGTTTTTAACAACATTATTGGCTTTAACAGTCAGTAAAAACTAAACAGGAGGTGTACGGTTGTTAGCAACAGTAGGGTATGCAACGCTTGCTTTCTTTGTCGGACTGATTATTGCATTTGCCATATACCCTTTGGTGAATCAGAACAAAATCAGACAGTCGCAGATTCATGCCGCTGAGATCAAAACCGAAGCGGAAAAGGAATGTAATGTACTCAGGCAGAGAGCTGAACTGGAAATCAAGGAATTAAGGATCAATATCCGCAAGGATCTGGAAAAGAAGTTTGAAAAGGAAACCAAGGAAAAGCGTTCTGAATTATCCAGGCTGGAAACCAGGGTGATTCAGCGTGAGGAAAAGCTGGACAAGAAGAGCGAAGAAATCGAGAAACAGTCGGTCAGGCTCAAGGAACAGGAAACCAGGATCATAGAGAAAGAGAACGACATCGGAAACCTGCACTCAGAATGGAAACGCCGGCTGGAAAGTGCTGCCGCACTTTCTTCAGAGCAGGCAAAGGAGCTTCTGCTTCGTGAAGTGGAAAAGGATCTGGAGCGCGAAGTGGCTGCCATGATCAAGAAAAGCGATGAGTCGATCAAGGACCACGCTGAGAAGGAAGCTCGGAACATTGTTTCCATCGCAATCCAGAAGGTGGCTGTCGACCATGTCAATGACACCACTGTTTCAGTGGTGGCTCTTCCAAATGACGAGATGAAAGGTCGGATCATCGGACGAGAAGGCCGAAACATCCGTACTCTGGAATCATTGCTCGGCGTCAATATCATCATTGATGACACTCCTGAAGCGGTAGTCATTTCCGGTTTCAACAGCGTGAGAAGAGAAATCGCCCGCATTGTGCTTTCCCAGCTGGTTGCCGATGGCAGAATTCACCCGGCCCGCATCGAAGAAATGGTGGCCAAGGTGGAAAAGGATATGGAACAGAAGATCAAGGAAAAAGGTGATGAAGCAGTTAATAAGATGGGTGTCGGCAGGGTAGCTCCTGAGATCGTCATGGCACTTGGCAGGCTTCATTATCGTACCAGCTATGGACAGAATGTTCTTACACACTCCCTGGAAGTGGCTTATCTGGCAGCAGCCATGGCAACGGAATTGAAATGCGATGTGACATTGGCCAGGAGAGCCGGACTTTTGCACGATATCGGCAAGGCTGTTGATTATGAAATGGAAGGCACCCATACCCAGCTCGGCGCTGAGATGGCCAAGCGTAACAGAGAAAACGATCTGGTTATCAACGCCATTCTGGCCCATCACGAAGAGGCCGAACCGCGCAGTATCGAAGCTGTTCTCGTGGCAACCGCTGACGCAATTTCTGCGGCAAGATTCGGAGCCAGGCATGAAAGCATCGAGGCTTACATCAAAAGGCTGGAAAATCTGGAGAATGTCGCCAATGAATTCTCAGGCGTGGAAAAATCTTACGCCATCCAGGCTGGGCGTGAGCTTCGTGTTATTGTCAAGCCCGAGGAAATTGATGACACTCTGACATACAAACTGGCGCGCGACATTTCCAAAAAGGTCGAGGAAGCCCTGGAATACCCTGGCGAGATCAAAGTGGTTGTCATCAGGGAGATTCGTTCCACAGAGTATGCCAGGTAGCAGCGGTCTGTGACCGGGCGGAGACGGCTATGGCTGTTTTTTTAGTCCCGGTATTCAACGAGGAGGGCTTTCTGGAAAGCTTTCTCGCTGATTTTCGCCGGGTGCTGGACCCGGCTGCTGATCGCGTGATTTTCATCAATGACGGATCAGTAGACCGGAGCAGAGAAATTCTGGAGAACTTTTGCTCAGGCAGTCCTGAAGGAATGTCTCTGATAGTGAATTTTCCTCACAATAAGGGACTTACGGCTGCTCTGACCGAGGGCATGCGACTGGCCCTTTCCGTGGAGGAAGCTTTTTTCCCGGTTGTTACACTCGATGGAGATGGGCAGCATGATCCGGCCTGTGTCAGGCAATACCTGCGTTATTTTCTGAGCAAAAAGCTCGATGTTCTGATTGTCGGGAGAGATTTTTCTCTTTATCCGAAATGGAAGGTCCATGGGAACCGCTTTTTGAGCTGGTTTGCGTCCTGTTGCCTCGGCTGTCGTATCTATGACATAGAATCAGGATACAGGATTATGTCGCGCAGAGCCCTGGATGCAGTTGTACCGAAACTTGCCGGTATCCGTTACAGCATTGCCGGCGAGATCGTGTATCTGGCAGTACTGTCCGGGTTGATTTTCGAGAACAAAGGGCGTAACAGAATCAAGTTTTATCGTTCACGCACCGGATTCGCTGATTTTTTCATCAACCTGTTCCTTGGAATGTTCCATTACTGGAGAATGTATCCAGGGAAGTTTATTTCCTGCAAGGAGTAATGATGAAAAGGCTGACTGCACTCTTGCTGCTGGCTTTCTGCTGCCGTATTTGCCCGGCGTTCCCTTATCTTGTGGAATGGAAGCTGATTGGGAAGGTAGTTCTTTACTATACTTCTGACGAGGCATGGAAGGATATGGAGTTTTTCATCTCCAGCCAGACTGGCGGATCAGTTCGGCTTGGATTGACCAAGCTCAACCGTTTTAACCGTAAAGGCACTGTATATCTTGACGGGACTGTGGAAACGAAATCCGAGGATACTGCAAAGATGTTTGACGGGTTGTTCGTCAGTCTGCTTCAAGAAAATTCGGCACATGACATTCCCTTCGAGAAAGAGCGGCGTGAAAAGTGCGTGAAGAATCTGAAACTGGACGGATTCGCCGAGATCGAAGTGCTTGAAGGTGGTGAGGAACACCTGGATTTTATGGTGCCCGGCACTGCATTCAGACAATTGTGCCGAAGAAAATATTTAAATATGATTGTAAAGGTTTTCAACACTGAAGGGAAAATAATTTTTTTTGATTTCGTCAATACCTGGTTTACCGACAAAAAGTACTATGATGTCAAGGAATCGATTCAGTTCGATACCGCTGTTGTAAACTGGGTGCAGCTCGAACACGAACAGGCGTACAGATATAATTATTTTGGGTACAGTGATGTCAGCATCTGGGATACTGTCGAGACTTCAACGACCGGTACCGGCGAAGTCGGAGCCAGGTAATCAGTTCAAAGACCATTCTGCCGATAGTATATTCGCGGCCTGCTGCATAAGCCCACACTGGTGGCTGATTAATCCGGAAGTCGCGAAAGATATCGACCGGAAATCAAGGCATACATGAACTTATGCGCGGCCAAAACAGGACCAAGCGGTCCGCTAATTAACTGCAGCGGCAATGTCCGCAAGGGAGAGTGCCATGTTCTGTCCGCGCTGCGAAATCAACTTTCATCAGTCTTTGGATAAATGCATCAATTGCGGCACTAAGCTGACCCCCGGAGTCATCTGTATGGACTGCGGCACGAAAAATCGTGAAAACGCCCAGGTCTGCAATCTCTGCGGTCGTGTGCTGACCGCTAAGCAGCCGAAAGACGCTGTTCGTCAGGAGAACAAGCCAATGGGAGCGGAATTCGTGCGCATGTGCCCGTATGGCCATTCCAATGACAAGCGCAATATCTTCTGTTCTACCTGCGGCGAATTTCTTGAAGTCTGCCGGGAAGACGCGCCTGTTCTCAACCGCAAGGCCTCGCTCTTCAGTCTGGCGTTCAATTACATCTCCAGCTTATTTTAGGATGAAATTCATCCATTCCTTGAGTCTTGGGTCGCCTGTGCGTTGGCATTCCTGGAAAACCGGCTGATAGTCGGTGATGAACTTCTGAAGAAACTTGGCTACCCAGAATCCTTGCTGTTTGGGGATTTTAGTCAAGTTTTCACACAGTTCTATCACAACACCCTGCCCAGGTTTACCCCGATAAAGGTCCAGCAGAGCGATCTTTTCCTCGTCCGGGGTGGTCATGTAAAGTTTGAATACCACTTGTCCGATGGCGTCTTCCCTGATCGGGCCGAGAATGCCGATTGCTTCTTTCCTTACGCTCAGGCGTTTTTCCCTGGTCAGCATATCGATGAGAAATTGATACTTGGCCGGATGGTTTGATGACAGCATGATCTTGATAATCCATCCGGCCTGTTCGTCTGTGCTTACCAGAAACACTTCGCGGAGAATCTTGAATCTGTCGAGGTCCGGGGAGCAGGAGGCGATTTCGCAGATTTCGGATGCGATCTCTACCGGGACGCGATTGAGAGCCTTAAGAAAAGGGCGCAGCAGGCACAGATGGGTGGATCTGATAATCAATTCCCGCAAGCGCTTGCGGAAAAACTTGTCGCCAGAGATATAGCGCTGCACCGGGATGCTCCAGGCGTCTTCTGAAGGAATGGAGCAGAGCAGATGCAGGGCTAAGAGAATCTCCTTGTCGCTGGAGGCAGGCGCTAAAAAGTCCGCCAGAAAGGAAGTGGTTATCTCAAAAGGCAGTTTGCGCACAATGTAAGCGCTCCAGTGGTCAAGATGCTCTTCTCTCTCCTGCTGCAGGGAATACTTGATCAATCCTGACAGGCCGTTCTGACCGTGGCGTATGAGGGCATCGGCAG
>JAQTRI010000320.1 GCA_028711905.1 Candidatus Wallbacteria bacterium
GATCGGGCGGAAAGGTATCATTCTCATTGCGAACGATCATGGACAGCCTTATAATCTCTCCCGGGCGGTATACGCCGCGGTCGGTATAAACAAAAGCGCGCACACCGGATCCGGGTTCATAAACGCCGCCCGTGTCAAAGAGGGTGCGATCCAGTTCTGTGTCGTTGAATTTGAGAAGTACATGCTGTCCTTCGTATTCGGCCTCAGCAAAAAAAACATTTGTTTCGCTGAACTCGACCATACCGTTCTTACCGGTTACTTTACGGTCCAGGAGTTGATTCTGGTAGGACCTGATCCGGATTTCAGCTCCCTGAACCGGTTCTGTTGTCATCAGGTTGACTGCATAGATTTGCAGAGTTTTTCTGCTCCTCTTGGCGATCAGACTCAAATCGCTGACTAAAAGAGGTTTGAACACTCTGGACCTTCCGTAGCAGAAGTCATACCATGAAGTGTCTTCAGGCAAACCACAAAGAATGTCATCTTCACCGAATGACAATTCGAAAATGAACAGCCCGGCTCCAGACTCAGCAATCAGCTTGGCCGCATCGAATTCAGAAATGAGCCATTCATTACGATTCGCTCCAAGTTCCAGCGATTTTTCCTGCATTACTTTCCCGACACGCTCGAGATTGTAAAAATACTCGGTGCGGTCACTCTTCCCAACCAGACGATTGTCCTGGAGAAACTGGCAGATGTTGTTCTCGAACACGGTCCAGACCCTCAGATCGACCCGCTTCAAGTTAACGGAGCGAAAAGCGATTTTACCCCTGCCCTTGCCCGGGAGGATGAATCCGTCACCGTTGAACAGAATCTGCGGCTGAATATCAGGAAAACTGATCTCGCCACTCCATTCAGCCACGGTTTTACCGCCCCAGCGGTTTTTCAGGCCTTCTGCCACAGACACCTTCCATGTGCTGCCCGGATTGAATTCTCCACCGACAGCCAGCACTTTGCCATTCGCCGACAGTTTCAATTCATCCCTTCCCTCAACCTTTACAAAGCCACGGTAATCAGCTGATTGATCCAGTTCATCTGAAAAATTGACTTCAATGCAGTTCTTGCGTCCGCGCACTTTGTCGGCAGCACCGGTAACACTGAATCTCTTGCGCGAAGGAACTGTCTGCTTCAGCTCAGATTCGGCAGGCAGCCCTAAATCTGACGAAGAAATTTTCAGCAGAAGCTCCCTCTCGTCATCTTCACGCTGAAACGGTTCGGAAACAAAGTTGAACTCTGTGCCGGGACTGCTTCCTTCTACATTCAAAACACGATCCTGCCCATTTTCCGTCAGCCTGATCGCGTTTTTCAGAAGCTCGAGTTCCACATTCTCGGAGAATCGCACCCCGCCTTTCAGCACCACACCACTGGGAGTGTCAGAACCGGCAGCAGATAACTCACCGGTCAGATTCAGCACGCTTCTTCCAGTAACTTCAAACTCGAACGGGATCTCCTTGAGAGCCATCTGTTCGCCGGGAAAAAGGGCTTCCCTGTCAAGCACACCCATGTACTTCTGCCTCATTTTTAACGGGGAGTCGGGTCTGAATGCGACTGTACACGAATCCTTCCAGCTGGTTGACCCGGAAATTGGTGGAACGAAACTGAAAACACTCTTTTTCAGATCGATTCCGACCTGTGACTCATCGACCTGGCTTTCTTTGAAACGGACAGTGATGTGATCCCGCGGAGCGATCAGGCCAAAGGTCATTCCTGTGATCAGCCTCGTTTCAACTGTAACAGAGGATACTGCGGGCTTCAATGCAGGCGCAGTTGCATGTGGTTCAGGCACTGCATCTTTGCATCCGGATAAAAAAATGCTCAAAAATAAACAGATTGCGAAACAACACCTCATACCATCCTCCAATATCAAAGGTTATTGTGCTTTTGCTCCAAATCGGATCAGTTGCTTTTCCACAGCGGAATATTCGCCGATCGTATTCAAAACATCTCCAGACAGGTTTTTTCCAGTCATCTCCATTTTGTCCTGCCGCAAAATTTCCATAGGAGTGAAACCGGCCTTGTTTCTTACTCCAAGGTCAGCGCCTGATTCCAGCAGGGCCTGCAGTACAACGGTATCGTGGCGGAATGTCCGGTCCACTGCGTAATGCAGAACAGTGTTTCCTGTATCATCCATTGCGGAAATCTTAGCTCCATAAGCGATCAATATCCCAACCTTTTCCGCATCATCATCAATGACGGCTTGCATCAACGGCGTAATTCCTGACCGGTCCGGACGGTCAGGAGACAACCCGGAATTCAGCAGAAATTGCGTATTATCTCCTCTGGACAGGTGAAGAAGGTTCCTCCCGTCAGGAAGAATACTCGCTAAGTCCGCACCGTGTTCAATCATCAGTTTAGCTGTTGCAGAGCCTTTCAGCCTTACAGCGTAGGCTATGGGAGAAAATCCCTCATGATCGCAAGGGCTGAGCGAAGCACCGGCTCCCAGAAGAACTGCAGCGGTCTCTGCTTCATCCGAAAGCATCAACGGGGTCCGACCTTCATTGTTCGCAGGATTTACACCAGAGCCAAATTCTAAAAGTACCCGCAGAAGCCGGCACTGCATATCACTGGCGCGATTGATCCTCCTGCCGGCTATAACATCACTGAAAACATGATGCAGAGCCGTATTGCCATCCAGATCACGGGCATTGACGCGTGCGCCGCAAGACAATAAAACCCGGGCAACAACATCGGATACCGCATGCATTAAAGGAGTCGTACCTTGAATTTCATCAGTATCGTTGATCCCGGCACCGGATTCGAGCAGCAGCCTGGCAGCTTCTGCGGTAGCTGCAAACATCAGGGGTGTGCGTCCATAACGGTCCCTGGCGTTGACCTGTTCACCGGTCGATATAAGCAAACTGATCACTTCTGCATCAGAAGAAACCATTAACGGGGTCTCTCCGTTACTCCCGATGCGACTGGAAAGAGCCGGGAGAAATCTTTCTGCCGTTGTCCTGCCCGACAGAAATGCCAGATCACTCAATTCAAGGAAAGCCCCCAAATCAATCATTCTGGCAGCCAACCGGTATCTTCCTGTTTCCAATGCTATTGACAGGACAGTTTTTCCATCACAGGTCCTCAGGCGTGAATCAGCTCCAAAATCCAGGAGAAGATCCGCGATCTCGTCATTTCCGTTCAAAAGAGCCGCATGGAGCGCGCTGCCACCCCAAAAATCGCTCTGCTGATTGACATCCGCACCCAGATTCAGAAGCAGTTTCACCAGTCTGGCGTTGCCGGAAAGCACTGCGGAAAGAAGGGGAAAATGACCTTCTCTGCTGCTGACCGTGAGTTCAGATTCCAGGTAAATGATCTGCACTGCAGCTTCTTCACTGTCTTCAATGATCACACGGTTCAAGTCTTCCCGAGCTTCTGACTCAATAATGAAAAACAGGAGAAAAAAAAGAAGCACAATCCTTCCAGCTTTGCCGTCTGCAACTGTCAGGACTTTCTCAGACCGAGCTACTGCTGCCATGCTGTTACACGCCGTCCGGTTCATTATTGATCTTTTGGTCCATAATGTATAATCAGTGTGCCCCTTGTTTCTAATGATATTTCCAGATGTGCGCTATACATTATGGCCTGAAAGCTCAATAACAGCCCGGTGCAGATGCTTGCGCAACTGGGAATACACTGAAGCCTTGTCAACCAATTTCCCGGCACGGTCTTTGGTGGCTTCCACCAGCTGAATCTTATCGCCACCTGTAAAGCTATACTGGCACCTGAAAATATACTGGTTCAAAACTTCAAACCGTAACTGCCCTTCACGGCCTGTGCTTTCGAATCCGGAAGATGTTTCCACAGCTCCGCTGAATCCGGATTTGCGGATCTGGATCAGAAATCGCCTGGCATAAAGGCTTTCCTGCAGTAGCCTGAATACAACGGATATCTCGCATGAAGAAAGATCTCGCTCAACCTTGTCGAATGCCGAGCGGTCTTCGATGCCTGAAACCGCCTTTTCGCATATGCGCCAGTTCTCCTCATGGTCAATAATGTCCTGAAAAATCTTTCTGTGGATCGGGTGTGAGGCGTCCTTCATCAGAACATCCAGGGAATGGTCAAGATTTGTTTTCGCCGTGAAAGCCAGAATTGCAGCTCTTCTAACCTCCCATTCAGAACCGGAAACAGCAATTTCGAAGAGCGTCAGTCTGTCACTAATCCGTCCCAGCGCCGGCAGGGCCAGCTTGACATCATGGTCGCTCTTTGCGATATCAGCCAGATAAGCCGGTTGAACAACTGTCGCTATCAGTTCGTGAGATGACTTCAGCCCATGAAGAGCCAGCATGGCATGCTTTCTCACTGCGTATTCCGCATCTCCTGCAGCCAGATTTTCTAAAAAAATCCGGTCTTTAATTCTCGCGACCGCTCCGGCACGGACATCAATGTCCCTGTCGCTGGCTGCGATTTCCTTTAACACATCTTCATCCCGGATTCCAGAAACCGCCGCAGTCCTGATTTTACAGTCCTCACTGCTCTTGATGATGCTGCAGAGCAGATGCTGGTCCCTCATGTGACCGACAGCCTCAATGCGAGCTTCCATATCATCTTCTTCCATCGCCAGCTTTGTGAGTATCCTGTCAGCAGCTTTAGCCATCATGCCCATAGCGCGGATAACTGCGATTTTCTGCTGTGAAGATCTGGATTTTTCATACACCTTATCCAGGGAAGATATATCTCTGATCCTGCCGACAGCCGCAAGCCTGA
>JAQTRI010000321.1 GCA_028711905.1 Candidatus Wallbacteria bacterium
TTTCCGTTGTGTTTGCCCGTTCTCTCAGTGGTGTGAATTTTGATTCACTGGACGGCAAGCCGGTCAACCTGATTTTCATGCTTACAGCTCCGAAAAACGCCAATGGCATGTATCTCAAGGCTCTGGCGAAGCTTTCCCGATTGCTCAGGCACGAAGAGTTCCGCAATGCTCTGCTCTCGTCCCGGACCAAGAAGGAAATCATGGAGCTGATTTCTGAAGAAGAATAAATGTTTGTAAAGCTTCTCAGATACTTGTTCAATAAAAACGACAGGGAAATCAGGCGCTACCAGATGATGGTGGATGCCATCAATGCCCTGGAAGATGATTATTCCCGCTTCACTGACAATGAACTTCGATCCTTAACGGACAAATTCAAAAATCGCCTGTCTGCCGGCGAGACACCGGACGATCTTTTGGCTGAGGCTTTTGCCGCTGTGCGCGAGGCTTCCAAGCGGCAGATCGGGCTGCGGCCTTTTGATGTGCAGCTCATCGGCGGCATTGCTCTCCACGAAGGCCGTGTTATTGAAATGAAGACCGGAGAGGGCAAGACACTGGTGGCTACTATGCCGGCCTATCTCAACGGTCTTCTTGGGCCGGGGGTTCATGTTGTCACTGTCAACGATTATCTGGCTCAGCGCGACCGATTGTGGATGGGCAAAATTTACGAATTCCTGGGCTTGACAGTAGATGTCATTCTGCACGGGCAGAACAATATGGAACGGCACAAGGCTTATTCGGCAGATATCGTGTATGGGACAAATAACGAATTCGGTTTCGATTATCTGCGCGATAACATGGTCAACCGGGCCGAGGATTGTGTGCAGGGAATTAAGCGTTACGCCATTGTCGATGAGGTAGACAGCATTCTGATCGATGAGGCTCGTACCCCGCTGATCATTTCCGGACCCTCATCCAATTCCCGCCAGCAGTATTTTGAGCTCAAACCTTTAGTGCAGAACCTGGTCGCCAGTCAGAAGAAGATGATGAATCAACTGACAGGTGAGGCTGAAATCCTTTTGGAAAAGGGACAGCGTGAAGAAGCGGGGTTGAAGCTCCTGCTGGTTTCCAAGGGAGACCCCAAGAACAAAGCTCTGTTCCGCTTATATGAGGATGCGGCTATCCGCAAGCTGGTTGAATCAATCGAACTGGAAATCATCCGTGATAAACGGAAGGAAGTTTTTGATGATCTGTATTTTCAGATCGATGAGCGCGGCAATAATATCGATCTGACGGACAAGGGCCGCCAATTCCTGTCCCAGAGGGGAAGGGATCTGTTCCTGATTCCGGATCTGTTCGTTTTTCAGGAAGAAACAGGTGCCATTCATGAGCGCTTGAAGAAAGAGGTGCTGGATGCACACGAACGCGAGCGCCTGCTCGGAGAGCTGGCTTCCCGCGAGGAAGAGTTTGCCCGGATGGAACGGCAGTACCATCTGGCTTCAGAGCGCATTCACAATGTGTCTCAGCTGCTGAGGTCATATGCCTTGTTCGAAAAAGATGTGGACTATGTTGTGCAGGAAAACAAGGTGATCATTGTTGATGAGTTCACCGGACGCCTGATGCCCGGACGCAGATACAGCGATGGTCTGCACCAGGCACTGGAGGCCAAGGAAGGCATCAAGATCGAAGGCGAAACCCAGACATTAGCCACCATTACGCTGCAGAATTATTTCAGACTATATAAAAAGCTTTCAGGCATGACCGGCACTGCCATGACTGAGGCCAAGGAATTTCTGGAAATCTATAAAATGGAGTCAGTGGAGATTCCCACGAATGTCCAGGTTATCAGAAAGGATCTCCCGGATGCCATTTATAAGACAGAGCGAGAAAAGTACCGCGCTATCGTGGAAAAGATCTTTGAGCTGAATCAACGGGGCCAGCCGGTTCTGGTCGGCACCACCTCAATCGAAAAATCCGAGATGATCGGCAGGCTGTTGCGGGAACGCGGGGTCATCGGGTTTAGCATTCTCAATGCCAAGTATCATGAAAAGGAAGCTGAGATCGTCAAGCTGGCTGGTGTGCACAGGGCGGTCACCATCGCTACCAACATGGCCGGTCGCGGCACGGATATTGTTCTGGACGATGAGGCCAGGAAGGCCGGGGGGCTGTTTGTGCTCGGCACTGAGCGGCATGAGAGCCGCAGGGTCGACAACCAGTTGCGCGGGCGCACCGGAAGGCAGGGAGACCCTGGAGCCTCGCAGTTCATCCTGTCGTTAGAAGACGATCTTCTGCGCCTGTTCGGCGGAGACAACATGGTTTCGATCATGGAGCGCATGGGTATGGAAGAGGATGTCCCGATCGAGCACAGGCTGGTTTCCAATGCGCTGGAGCGGGCACAGCACAAGGTGGAAATCAGGAATTTTCAGATCAGAAAGCATGTGCTTGAATATGACGATGTCATGAACAAGCAGCGCGAGATCATTTACAGCCAGCGCACAGAAGTGCTGGAAAAGAAAGCCCTGCGCGATATGATCATGGAAATGATGGAATCCTTAGTGCAAGAGTTAATGGATGAGCACCTCGGTTCCTATTACACAGAGGACGAGGTCGAGGCCAAAGCCTTTGTGGCGCGCTTTAATCACTATTTCCCGTTCGCTCTTCCTGCCGGCGAAGTCATGTCCCGTGAAAAAGTGGAACTTTCGGAATTCCTGCTGGAGAGAGTTAAGGATTTTTACGACAGGAAGGAGCATAAACTCGGTTCGGAAAACATGCGCGATCTGGAACGGTTCATCATGCTGCATGTGGTGGACAGGGAGTGGAAGGACCACCTCTATTCGATGGACACATTGCAGGAAGGTATAGGCCTGCGCGCTTACGGACAGAGAAATCCACTTGTCGAATACCAGAAGGAAGCCTTTGAGATGTTTGAACTGATGGTCGGCCGCATCAGAAAGCATGTGGTGGAAATGGTGTGCAAGATCGAACCCATGCAGGCCGGCCAGGAAGAGGAAAAACAGCTCAGGCCGGACCAGCTTTCCACTAATCGTGGCGATGACGGCGCGCTCAAAGGCAAACCCAAAAAGCGTGAAGCTGTCAAGGTCGGCAGGAATGATCTCTGCCCCTGTGGCAGTGGCAAGAAATATAAAAAATGCTGCGGAGCTTAGTGCTGCGTAGTCGATCAATAATTACCACTCTGACCGGTTAAACATTATTCGATCCGGATCAGGTCATTAAAAAGGCGCTGTTCCCTTCTGCGCGGTTCACAAACTGTTTCAGCGAGTCCATGGCTGATTGCTCATGAGATGAAACTCTTGAAAAAAGCTCTATGGCCGGTTTGATCCGCTCATCCTCCTGGGCCAGATGGCCATCCTGCGCCGGAGGAAGCGGAAACAGCTCTTCAAGACGCAGAAGTCCCAGAATGGCCTGTTCCCATTCGGCTGAAGCTTTGTCCAGTTCAGGTCCGGTAAAACCGCCGGCTGAGTGAGTCAGAGCTGCCAGAAAATTCCATGCTCCAGTGCGTGCTTCGCGCAGCAGGCGGATATTCAGCGCCAGTCCGTAAAGATCAGCCCGGCCTTTTTCCAGGCTTTCGAGCATCAGGGTCCAGGCCCTGCGTCCGCAGTCATAACCGGCATCCATGAAATGGCGGTTGGGTTTTTCGTGGAAATAATGGTTGATTCCAAGGCTCAATGCCCGGAATTCAGCTGCCGGGGAGGGTGCTTTCCGGCACTTTTCGGGAAAAAGGCACCACAGGAGCGGAAAATCTTCGTTGCTGGAAAGATCCTGGCTGGATATTTCAGCTTCGCTGTCTTTTCCCAGCAGCAGCAGTTCCCCACTCTGCCGGTTGTAATCAGCGATCAGCAGCCAGTCTCCGGCGAGTGCATCCAGAAACAGTACCGGGTAACTGCGGGAAATGTGGGACGCGATTTTGTCGGTCAGCTCACGGATAGAAGACTTGTTTTTCTGCTCTCCTGCGATCATCAGTGATTCAAAGGAAAGGCCAAGAAGCGCAGATGCATCCTGCAGCATTTCCTCGCAGTCGAACATGGACTGGCAGTAAGGGGAAATCTCAGGGTCGGCAACTGTGCGGAACGCCAGAGTCGAAAGCCCGAACAGGGTCCCGGCTGTCATGCTGTTTCCCAGTTGCATAGCCGTTCCCTGCAATGCTCCGGCCAGAGTGCTGGTGTGACTGAAAAAAATCAGGTTTTTATTCATGGCGATATCATAGCAGGACGGGGCAGGGCAGTCAAGCGGACGGCCTCACGGTTGATCGCATGAGATCTATGGCGGGCGGCTGGAAATATGATATAATTTACCTGACATACAGTTCAGCGATAAAGTGGACAAGCGGTAAAGATCGGCGTCCGGATGTGGAGATTATGATGCTGCCTGAGTGGTTCATTTACGGAAACCTGATAGTTTTTTCCCTGCTGATCGGCAGTTTCATCAATGTCTGCATTTACAGGCTTCCCCTGAGCCGCTCGATCGTTTTTCCATCCTCGCATTGCACGAACTGTCGTTCGATTCTCAAACCGGCTGGGAGACATTGGGGGAGACATTGGGGGGGAGACATTGGGGACGCGTCTCGATACGGAGACATTGGGGACGCGTCTCGATATTCGATATTTGACCCATCCACTTCCTCTACCAGAAATTTCCGGAAATCTTCAACAACACTGGAAATGGTTTCCCGCCTGATGCTCCGGCCGGCGTTTTCAAATGACAGGCAAGCTTTTCCGGACAAAATCAAGAATATCATT
>JAQTRI010000322.1 GCA_028711905.1 Candidatus Wallbacteria bacterium
TGCGCCTGCGCTCATCCCACACAGGTTCCAGCTCAGAAAAGCGGCCTTCATAGAGAAGAGCCCGCAGTTTTTCCGTTTCTTTCAAATATGATTCGTACTGCCTGATCAGTTCACTTTGGGTAGTCAGGACAATCTCAAGAATCTCATGGGTATTATCAGCCACAAATCCTCCCGAGATACCGGCAGACTCCATCTTCATTATTGGTTCCACAGACATCATCAGCACATTCTTTTAAAGACTGAGCCGCGTTTCCCATAGCCACTCCAAGTCCGGCAGCGCGAATCATCTCCAGGTCGTTTTCCCCATCCCCAAAGGCCACTGTTTCATCCATGCCGATTCCGAGAAATGCTGCAACTCTTTCCAGAGCTCTTGCCTTGTTAACCCCGGGCGCCATCATTTCAATGAAACTCGGCGATGAATAGGTAACATGCGCATAATTCCCCATGGTTTCCCTTGCATAAAAAAGGTCGCTTTCAAAGTCCTGGCCTGGAATCAGGATGACTTTTGTCAGACTGTCCAGATTTTCCAGTGCTTCAGACGAATAATTGTACGCAACTCTGGCGCGAAAAATATACCTTCTTACAGCCGGCGAAAATCTTCTTACAAAAAGCCGGTCGTCCCGGAGCAGCATCAGCCTGTCTGCAGAAAATTTCCCGGCAATGATTGCAAGGGCTCCTCTTCTGAGGGGATCATGAAACAATGTTTTGTCACCGGATCGGGCTAAGGCCCCATTGTAACTGATAATAGGGAATTCCATTCCCAGCTTCCGCTGATATGCGAGTGCAGAGAGATGCATGCGGCCGGTTACAAATACAAAAGCCATTCCTTTGGCTGAAAGTGAAGAGATTTTTTCCGCAGTAGCCATGCTCAGACGGTACGCGCTGTCCAGCAATGTTCCGTCCAAATCAAGTGCTACCAAACGCCACGGCATATTTTCAGGATTTCACCTTGGGATTGCTGCCGGGCTTTTCGATTGGAAGACCCTTTTTGCACAGCGGGCATTCATCCGGCTTGAATACATCCGCCTTGACCTTTATCAGGGACCTCACAGGAATGCTTCGTACCTTCGGGGTGCGCTGCTCACTGCGATTTACAATAGTCGCGATGCCTGCCACGACCCCCCCGGATCTTTGCACAAGTTCAGCGACTCGAGCCACTGAATCACCTGTTGTAAACACATCCTCGACAACGATCACACGCTCTTCCGGTTTGATCTCGAAGCCACGGCGCAGAACCATGTTTCCACTGGAATCCCGCTCAGCATAAATCGAGCGGGATTCGAGCACACGAGCCACTTCATGCGCCAGCACTATCGCGCCGACAGCAGGGCCGATCACCACATCGATTATTTCACCGGAGTAAAAAGAAGCGATGTTTTCAGCGATTTCCATGGCAATATCATAGTGCTGCAATGCAAGAGCCATTTGGAAATAAGTGTCGCTGTGATTTCCGGAACTGAGCAGAAAATGACCTTTTTTTACAGCATCGATGTTTTCAAGTACTTCTAGCAGTTCAGCATTCACAGAATGCCTCCTTTAGTTGTTCATTGATCATTTTTAAAGCCGCCAGTCTGTCTTCGGCCTCGAGAACGGGTCTGCCGACAATAATGTAATCAGCACCGGCTGCCGCTGCTTCCCTTGGTCCCATGGTGCGTTTTTGATCGTCTCCGCCGGATGTGATTCTGATTCCCGGTGTCGCAATTAAAAAATCCGGTCCCAACTCACGCCTCAGAGGCTCGATTTCCATCGGAGATGCAACTACCCCATGCAGACCGCATTTTTTGGCCATATCGGCCAGATGAGTGACCATTGAACGGGTGTCGAGGCGGCACTGCAATTCTCCCTGCAATTCGTCATCAGACAGGCTCGTCAGCACTGTCACTCCGATGATACGCGCTGACGAACCCTGCGCCGCTGCAACAGCTGCCCGCATCATGGCCGCTCCGCCGCCTGTGTGCACATCGATCAGGTCCACACCGAAAGCGCAGGCCTCTTTAACAGCGGCATGAACAGTATTGGGAATATCATGAAACTTAAGATCCAGAAAAATCCGTCCATGATCGCGAACAGTTCTAAGTGCTTCCCTACCATGGGCAAGAAACAGCTTGAGGCCGATCTTGAAAAAGCTGACATGGCCGTCAATTTCCTTCAACAGCAAGCGGATTTCACGCAAGTCAACGAGGTCAAGAGCCAGTATCAGTTCAGTCTTGTTCATTGCAAAGTTTTATACCTCAATTCGGTTACTGTCACTATATCAAATTTTACCTGGAATTGGCAATGCCAGCACTTGAGATGCGAGTCGTGAATCTCCCAGTCTACCGAACGACATTTCGGGCACAACATGCGGTCCACCTCCATGATTTCTTGCAGCATTTATCGGTGTTTTCGCGGTTTTTCTTAGGATAAAAACTGTGATGTCCTATGTGATAAAGCTGATGAACCGGTCGGGATAATGCGCATCAGCGCAAAAAATAGTTTTATTTCAGGGGTGCCAGATCATCAGAAACAAGGGGATGCCCGGGTTCAAGATCAAACAGAGCGATTCGGCCTTTGGCAGCAGGCCAGTCCATCGGGCTCATGCCCACACCCGGTCTGAGAAAATCTACTGCTGCGTCAGTAACCGGTGATCCGGCCGGAACATGGGATGTAATGAAAACACTTCTTCTGCCATAGCGGAATGATGCTTCTTCCCTGCCGGTGCGCTGTTTTACCCCGCTGCCCAGCATCATCTCCACCTCGCGGACCTGTTCGACCATGGTGCGGAATAAAGCAGGTTCCAATGAAATCGCATGGTCTGCGCCTTTAATGCTTCTGTCCATTGTAAAATGCTTTTCCACCACCCTCGCTCCAAGGGCAACTGCAGCAACAACAGAATTCCAGCCTGGGAAGTGATCTGAAAATCCAACCGGGCAGGGATATGATCTCAGCAAAGCGCTGATGGCCAGCAGGTTAACTTCTCCAGGTTGCGGTGGATACAGGCTGGAGCAGTGTAAAAGAGCAAGCGGATATTCACCGAACAGGCTGCAGGCTGAAGCAATGTCTTCGTCATTTGACATCCCGGTTGAAAGAAACACCGGTTTACCGGTGGCTTTCACTTTTGCCAGCAGCGGCCCGTGCCACAACTCAAAAGAAGCAATCTTGTAAGCCCCCACGCCAGTGCATTCAAGCACATCCACAGCTTCCTCATAAAAAGGGGTAACAAGAAACTCCACTCCTTCATTCTCGCAACATGTCTTCAGGCGCGGCAACCAGTCATCCGCGAAAGAATACCTGCGGAAAAAATCCACTAAGTTCTTGCCGGAAAAGCCGTGTTCTTCGTAACTGCTGAACAGTCTCTCTGGAATAATCATCTGGAACTTGGCGGCCTGAGCCCCACTCTGAGCTGCTGCCCTGATAAGTTTCAAAGCCTGCTCAAGTTTACCGTCATGATTCAACCCGATCTCAGCGATAAAAAAAACCGGCTGATCTCTGCCGATATTGTATCTGCCAAACCGGAACACGCTTAATCACCGATAAATGAATTCAAAAGTGAACCCAGCTGATAGTTGGCCATAAAAAAATCAAACTTTTCGGCACCTGCGCCGTGCACAAAAAAAGGTGTGACTACAGCTGTGTTTCCCAAGGTCAGGTCAAGTTTTTTCTGGACTGCAGGGGGCTGAAAAAAGATTCCCTGGCGGCGGGAAAGCACTTCACCAATGGCCATGGGCAGATATTCGTTCTTCAGGTCGTGGAAAATCAGGCTTTTTTCAGCCTCGCTGAGGTTCTCTATCCCGGCATACCGGCTCATCACCCATCCGACATTCTCACCCAGAGTATCGATTTTGGCTGCCATAAACTCTGCAGATGCCTTGATGTTCGGCAGCCAGGACAACTCGGTTTTTTCGCTGATGAACGGAGGATTGGTCGAATAAGCTGAAGCATAAAGAAACTGGGTGTCCGGATGCAGCCTGGTGAAAGCCAGCAGTGTGCCGCATGCTTCGTTCAAAGCCTCATATTGTGAAACCAGAGCACGCACATCATGGTCACGCAACGCCTGGGCAATCCGGTCGGACACTATTACCAGCACAAAGCCTTGCGGGGACTTGTTGTTGAGCAGCTTGATGGCTTTGTCTACCAGAAGCTGTATCGATGGCTCGTCAGCGGGTCTGTCGATTTCATAACTCAGGTTGCTTTCTTTAAACAGGCCAAGGATGCGGGAGGAAAGCGTGCTGCATTTAATCAACTCCATGCGGTTTTTCAGTATCTGATAGCCTTTTTTCTGGGCTTCGGCAATCAAATCGCGCCCATCTTCACGCATACCACCAAGATTCTTCGGTAAAAAGTTAAAAAGACCTCCTCCAAAAGCCAGGTCCGGTTCGAACTCGATCATGCTGGAGGCGAAATCGCTTTCCTGGTATCGGTTGGTGGAATGGGCAAAAAAAGCCGCGCATGAAGCGTATGTAATCCTTGAATCAGAAACGATGCCAACAGCTTTCCCGGCTTTCCTGGCTTTCTCCAGAAGAGTTTCCCTGACAGTGCCAAGGGCGTCCAGCCCGATTTCTCCATTATTGGCGCGCTCACCTGTGGCAATGCATGACATTCCGGCGGCAGCATCAGGGACCCATGATGAAAAGGTATAAGTGGAAAGATATCCGCCCTGATCAAGTTTTTCATGATTCAATGC
>JAQTRI010000017.1:0-8027 GCA_028711905.1 Candidatus Wallbacteria bacterium
GCCAGAGTCATGGCCAGCACAAGCTGAACCACAAGTCCCAGCCCGGTTATAATCATGGTATTTGATACGCTTGTTCTGAAGACCCTGTCGGAAAAAAGCTTCATGTAATTGGAAAAAGACCAGCCACTGCCTGATGAAAGCAGAACAGCGAAATCCCTCTCCGCGCCTGCCATTTCTTCAGTCAGTTCCCGCGTTTCTTCCTGCCCGTCTGCTGCTGCCATATCGGTTTTAATCTCGCGGATTCTGGTCTCCAGCAGAGCCTTTCTGCGACCGAAGCGCTCATCGATAAAACTGTCCCTGACATTGACAAACACCGGCAGAACAGTGAATCCGAGAATATAAATGAAAAGAGGCAGGGTCATGGCGATTTCGAGCGCATAGGTTTTTAAGAATTTCATTGTGTTTTCCTGAGAGACCGAATCAGTTTTTTCTGTTATCATTAAGGGTACAGAACATCCGGAGATTCGTCAAAAATTTCTTTTTCAGTCAGTTATTTTCAATCTTTCGGAAACATCAAGAAAAAATTCCCGGCTCCACAGTTTCAGGCTTTCAGGGTCTTTCACGAACGGCTCGACCTCAGAAGCAGCCTTTTTGAAGTCAACCTCCCTGATCCTGGCTGCGAGCAATTTTCTGAATTCTTTTTCACCCAGTTCTTTTTTTCCCTTCCAATGTCCGCTCTGTCGCATCCTCCGCTCCAGATGCTTGAGGTTAAGAACCGGATGATTCGCAGCATACCACACAAGATCATACCAGTCCCTGCCCTTTACCCTGTTCTTCCACTTCCGCCACAAAACAGCATGCATTTTGCCTGCAAACAGATCAGGCAGGGAATACATGCGAACTGCGAATGGCACAGGCTTCAGGAGATAGCGGGTTTCAGTTGAGAATCCTGAAGGAGGGTCAGTATCCACCTCCAGTTTTAGCCTGACAATGCTTCCGGAATGAATGCTGTCAGCGATATTTTCATCCGTGCTGATATTAAGGAGCAGTTCCCTTGTCCCTGCCTTGAGAAAGGCTGACTGAACAGGCAGGTTCTTTTCCTTTGCTGAAATCTCAACATTAAAGCCGAATGATTCCATCTCCTGTTTCAGGAAACCAAGATATGAAGTAACATCAAATCCTGTATCCGGTTCCAGCAGTGAAAAATCAAGATCCTCAGAAAAACGGTCCAGCCCGTGCAGGATTCTTAATGAGGTTCCTCCATAGAATGCAGCCCGTTCAAAAAACCTGGCCCGCCACAGACCCAGCAGGGCAATCTCCTGCATGATCTCCCTGGCAGCCCTGAGGTACTGGTCGACAGAATCGCATTGATATACGGAAAGCATCTGTCTGACCGCTTCATGCATTTCCCATCCCCCCGATCCTGGTGTGCAACCTGAGAAGCAAGTCCAGCCGCTCCGAACATGCGCAGCGCGCGGTTTCAGAAATCTCCTCAGCACTTAAAGCGGCGAAACGATCAGGGTCGATCCTCATGTCATCGAACAGCCACCGTTCCATAGCTCTGATCGATCTCACGCCATTGCCTGAAGCGAGGACCTGATCACAGAGCGCTTTTTCCATAGTGGCCATCAAGAATCCCGAGCCGTTTCCCGCGCTCACGATTCTCATCCCATGGCTGTATATCTTCACCGGCTGCGTCCTGAAAGTAAAAAGCCCGGCCGGGGTCATGAATTTCTTGGTCCTCCCTGTTGTCACCGAAGTAACTGAGACGGCCAGTTCAGGGATCAACCCATAGAAGCTGAGCGCGTATTCCAGAGAGATGTACGATGGGCCGTAGATCAGGTTGGCCAGCAACTCCCTGGAATAAGGGGCGCGTCTGTGAAGAGGTCCAAAAACATAAAGTCCCTTCTTTACTCTGATGACATCGCCGCTGCGCAGAAGTTTAGTGATCCTGTCCCGAGGATGCCTGTAATCCGACAGGGAATCGACTAAAGTCTGGTAGTCAAATACCTCAAAGGGAACTGCTTCGAGCAACCTGCTGATCATACTTCAATTATAGCTTAATTTAACCAGTATGTCTATAATTAATCAACTTACTGGTTATAATAAGAGATCGGTATCAGTGTTTAATGTTTAGCACAATAAAGGATTTGCTGTCATTGTGCTCTGGAAATATTTTTTGTTGATTTACTATATTTATTTAGTGGAATTATATTTAATTACAATGTATAATTAGTATATGGAAAGGATACTGATTTCACAGAACCCTCACTGGAGCGGGAAAAAATACTCCAGTCTTTTCATGCGCCACGCCATGGCTCAGCTTGTTGAAAAGCTGGAACTCAAGGAGATCCAGTCAATCACAGGGATCAGGAGGAGTGGCAAATCTACGCTTTTCAAGCTCATGATCAATTTTCTGCTGGACAATAACGATCCCAGAAGCATTCTATTTCTCAACCTAGACGATCCCTGCTTTAGCGATATCTGGGAAAATCCCGCAAAACTTTATGAGGCCTCTGAGCTGGCGGAAAAGATCACAGGCAGCAAACCTGAGTTTCTTTTTCTGGACGAAGTCCAGAATGTTAATGCCTGGGAAAAGTTTGTAAAAAGCGTATATGAGTCGGGTACTTACAGGAAGATTTTCATAACCGGATCTAACTCAACCCTGCTTGATGGTGATTACTCAAAACTGCTTTCAGGCAGATATCTGAGCACAAGGGTTTATCCCATGTCCTTCAGAGAAATACTTAACTAGAAGGGAATCACCGGGTATCAGGATTTCATCAGCAGCAAACCGCTGGTTCTGTCTCTTTGCGATGAATTGCTTAACTACGGTTCCTTCCCTGAAGTATACAAAACTTCGTCAAAGCTTAAAAGAGAACTGCTGAAAAGCTACTATGACACCATTCTATTCAAGGACTGCATTGCAGATGCAGGGATCAGGGAAAGCAGACTACTGCGGGAGCTTGCCTTTTACTGCGTCTCAAACGCTCCCTGCCTTTTTTCCTACAACGGCCTGGGCAAAGCCATGAACAGCAATGAAAATACGGTTTCAGACTTTCTGGGTACAATGGAAAAGGCCTTCCTGTTCAGCGAGCTCAAGAAATTCTCGTTTTCCATCACCACTCAGAGCAAAGGCAAGCGTAAGCTATATTGCAGCGACAATGGGTTTTGTGGTGCACTTTCTTTCAGATTTACTGAAAACAGGGGCAGGCTTTTTGAAAACCTGGTCTTCACAGAACTGGAAAAAAACGGGATGGGAGAAGTGTTCTTTTTCCACCAAAACCATGAATGCGATTTCATAGTCAAGCAGGGCCGTTCATACACGGCAATACAGGTAACAATTAAGTTAACTCCAGAAAACAGGGAAAGGGAAATCCGGGGCATTAACGCTGCTATTAAAAAACTGAATGCCAATACTGGTTATATCATAACAATTGATCAAGAAGAAACGATCAGCAGCCAGGTCAGAGCAGTCCCATTCTACAAGTTCTTTTCAGGCTTCGATGATTACCTGTCAGTCACAAGTTAGCCGGTATGCCGATGCAATATCGACATACTGGCTGAATCAATGTTTATCTTAGCCTATCCTGTTAAAGGCTGTTTGTCACCTTCACATGCGTGGTGATTGTTTCACTCTTCTCCGTGTAAGCTATCTCCCGAGATAGCTGGGGAATTTTACTTGCCGTTCCCCGCCGACTATGGTGTTTCAAGAAGTACACGCATACCACCACCAGAATCAACCGAAGATGGCGACAACTTATTTCTTCTGGCTGAACGGCAGTCGCTATATGAATAACATCCGCTTCTAAAAACTTTTTCTGTTCCACTTCCAGGTCCGGTTGGGTCTTGCAAAGGAGATGCACTATAGTAACCAGAATCATACCAGTCATTTACCCATTCCCAGACATTTCCACTCATGTCATACAGTCCCCAGGCATTAGGCAGTTTTTCACCGACATTATGTTCAATTCCTCCGCTATTGTTAGTATCCCACAGGTAATTACCATCAACAGGATCACCCCAATAGTGTTCAGTTGAAGTCCCAGCCCTGCATGCATATTCCCATTCCGCTTCTGTAGGCAGCCTAAACACACCTTGACCCAGTCCATTCAAATTGGTTATAAATAACTGACAATCATTCCATGAAACACTTTCAACAGGATAATTTGGTGCAACTGAATTACTGGGGTTACTTCCCTGAATCTGTAACCATTGGGACTGAGTTACTTCAAATTTCCCGAGCCAGAATCCCTGAGTGATCTCAACAGTATGTACAGGAGTTTCATCAGGCCAACCAGCTGTGCTTCCCATAATGCTTGTTCCCGCTGGTATCCATGCCATTTCCATGCTCACGCCACCACCTAAATCGATAAGTTTCTTATTAGTGATGCGAATTTCTCTCGTACGATTAATAGAACTTTCGGTATAAGAACAAACCAGTTCAGCTGTTCCAGAATTTACTGGCGCAGAATAAAGATTTACAGAAACTGTACCAACACCCGCAAGCTTGCTCCATGATCCTGAAACCTCAGCTGTTGACCCGTCACTATAAAATGCTTTCACGACAATTGTCGAAAGATCAAAATCTTCTCCTGAAGTTACAACTGTTTCATAAGTATCGAGCGAGATACAGGTGAGCAGCGGGCTGGAAAGGCCGGTGTATGGTGCAAATGCCGGGAACCAGTCGTTTGAAGCATGGTTACTAACATTATGCTGGTTGCTGCCGTCAGCATCCATTATATATGCTTCATAGTTACCATCCCTGTCAGTCTGGAAGGCAATCATGGAACCGTCAGGAGAAAAAACCGGGCTCCTGTCATTTGTTCCACTAGTAGTAAGTCGCGTCTGCCCACTGCCATCGGCATTCATCATGTATATTTCTTCATTGCCGTCACGGACAGAATAAAAAGTAACCCTGTTTCCATCAGGTGAGAAGCCAGGAGTTGAGTCAAGTGCGGCATTGTTAGTAATATTCACCGGGTTACTTCCGTCAATATTCATGATGTAAATTTCACTATTTCCATCTCTGTCCGACTTAAATGCAATCTTACTTCCATCAGGCGATACAGCAGGGGTCGTATCTTCAGCAGCGTTGTTTGACAGATTCGTCTGCCCACTTCCGTCTGCATTCATGATGTATACTTCAGCATTTCCATCCCGATATGAATGAAAAATGATCCGCTGACCGTCAGGCAACCATTTTGCCTTATAATCTGCCTGTGCATTGTTCGAAAGATTGGTCTGACCACTGCCATCAGCATTCATTACATACACCTGGCCGTGTCCATCTCTCTCGGATACGAACAGGATTTTACTTCCATCAGGTGAATACGAAGGATCAATATCGTTCGCCACATGTGTTGTAAGCCGAGTCTGATTGCTGCCATCCGAATACATTGTATAAATTTCATGGCTCCCATTCCTGTCAGTATGGAAAACCATCTTGAACAATGATCTGACAATCAGTTCCCTGGTCATGGTGAACGGGCCTTCGGTGTATGTGCACAGCAGTTCCGCAGTGTCCATGGACAGCGGGGCAGTATAGGTGTTACCTGCGAACACACCGCCGCCAGAGACCTGGCTCCAGGCGCCTGATACTTCCTGTGTCGTGCCATCGTTTTTCACGGCAGTGACTTCGATGCTTAAAAGGTTCAGCTCCTGTCCTGGGCCGACGACAGCCTGACTGGCTGAGAGGTAGATTTCAGTAATGAAAGTTTCGGCGGTGTGATCGCAGTACCAGACATCGTTTTCAAAGGTGTCTCCGGAATCCACACCACCCAGCACCCACATCCGGTTGTCATAGGTCACGCTTAAGTGGCACAGCCTGGCCGAAAATTCTGCGGAAGCCGTGATCTGCGTCCAGTCCGCTCCATCGATCGAACACCAGACATCGTTCAGGCAGTATCCGTCATTGTCCCCGCCGATCACCCACATTTTGCCGTCATAGACTGTGCTGGAATGAGCGTTTCTCGTTATAAAGGAAGCGCCGGCAGTGGCTTGCGTCCAGTTGCAGCCGTCAGTCGAGTACCAGACATCGTTCTGGCTCCATGAATCGTCTCCGGCGATCACCCACATTTTATTGTCGTAAACTAAGCTGGTATGGAACCATCTGCTTGAGAAGCCCGCAGCCGCAGTTGCCTGGATCCAGTTAATCCCATCGTATGAATACCAGACATCATTGTGGTAAGTGGCGGGAAACTGTCCGCCGCCGATTACCCACATCCGGTTGTTAAAGGCTACGCATGTGTGGCTGATTCTGCCCGAAAAAGCCGCTTCAGCAGTCGCTTCGTACCAGTTGCTGCCGTCTTGCGAATACCAGACATCATTCCTGTAACTTCCGTCAAAACCGCCGATCATCCACATTCTGCCATCATAAACTAAGCAGGTAACACCCTGCCGGGCGGAGAAAGCTGCCGCAGCTGTAGCTTGAGTCCAGACCGCGCCGTCAGTGGAGTACCAGACATCGTTGCTGTAGCCGCCTGAATCACCGGCGATCATCCAGACTTTCCCATCAAATACAAGGCTGTCACCATCGCATCTCGGACTCCATGCTGCGCCGGCAGTAGCCTGGAACCATTGCGATCCGTAATGCACGACCGAAACCGGGATATTGGCTGTGATCGTATGCCCGGATTCAGTGTAACTGACCTCGATGGTCACTTCAGCGGTATTGGCCGGAGCTGTAAACACAGTCCCGTCAATCGATCCGCCGCCGATGGCCATCAAGGAAACGCTGCCTGCTTCGATAGTGGTGCCGTCGTTGTAATACACCAGAGCTGAAATGGAAGACAGCTCGACCGTCGCACTCATCACGACTTCCATTGTCTTGAGGCTGGTTTCCATATGCGATGGTGTGAGTACAGCGCCCATCGTCCCGCTGTGCCACACATCGTTATAATTCGTGATTACACCGTCGAAGCCGCCAGTCACCCACATTTTTCCGCCATAGGCCAGGGCCTTGAGCCCGCGGCGCGGTGTAAATCCCGCTGTTGCGGTCACGCAGGACCAGGACGCGGCATCGAACGAATTCCACACATCGCTCCTGACCGAGCCGTCGTCGCCGCCGATCACCCACAGCCCTCCGTTGTACACCACTCCTGTGTGCATATACCTGGCTGTGTACAGGGGAGAAGTCGAGGCCATGGTCCAGCTGACGCCATCTGTCGAGTACCAGGCGTCGTTCAAATTGACAGACCCTGCCTCCTGGCCGCCGATCACCCACATTTTATTGTCCCAGATAAAGCTCACATGCGCCGCTCTGGCTGAAAACGCCGCAGCTGCAGTGGCCATGGTCCAGTCCGCGCCGTCGTATGAATACCACACATCATTGCACATACCGTCGCCGTCGCTGCCGCCGATCAGCCACAGGCGATTGTCATAGGAAACGCAGGCATGCCCGATCCTGCCTGTGAAGGATGTTTCCACCGCCACCTGGGTCCAGGCACTTCCGTCTTCAGAGCACCAGACATCATTCAGATTTCCGCTGTCGTTCCCGCCGACCAGCCACATCCTGCCGTCATAGACCGTGCAGGAATGGCCGGCCCTGGCAGAAAACGACGCAGCTGCAGTAGCCTGGGTCCAGCCTGCGCCGTCCGTCGAATACCAGGCGTCGTTCAGGTCTGAAGTGTCATTCGTTCCGGCTATGACCCACATCTTCCCGCCAAAAGCCAGCATGGCATGCGAACTACGGATCGGGAAAGCCGCTGCTGCAGTAGCCTGTTGCCACACGCTGCCCGCTCCGATGACCTGCACTTCCATGGTCGATTCCAGGGTCGTGAGGCCTTCGGTGTATGACGCGGAGAGCACTGCCTCTTCGGTGAATGCAGGGGCTGTATAAGAGTTGCCGGCAAGGCTGCCACTGCCTGAGAGCACGGACCAGGAAAGGTTCTGCACAATCGACGAACCGTCGTTGTACAGGATTTCGGCTGTGGCCGCCAGGTTGAGAACGGCATTGACTTCCAGCGTCGCATTTTTCTGCGCCAGAGGCAGATGGACCGGGAAGTTTGAGGCCGTGGTTTCGCAGTACCAGACATCGTTTTTATCAATGGACCCATCAATGCCGCCGATCACCCACATTTTGTTAT
>JAQTRI010000017.1:8127-19843 GCA_028711905.1 Candidatus Wallbacteria bacterium
CAAAAACCACGCTTGTGTGACCGTAACGTGTTGGCCAAGCGGCAGCAGCTGTTGCTTGATTCCAATTTATTCCGTCAGCTGAATACCATACATCGTTTCCGCCACCACATTCACCAATCACCCATATCTTGTTATCAAACACTACACCAGTATGTCCATATCTTGCTGTCCAAGCAGCATTGCCTGTAGCTTGAACCCAATTTATTCCATCGATCGAATACCACACATCATTTTTTTTGACTGCGCCATCAATGCCGCCGAGCACCCACATTTTGTTATCAAAAACCACGCTTGTGTGACCGTAACGTGTTGGCCAAGCGGCAGCAGCTGTTGCTTGATTCCAATTTATTCCGTCAGCTGAATACCATACATCGTTTCCGCCACCACATTCACCAATCACCCATATTTTGTTATCAAAAAACAAACTTGTGTGTCCATGCCTCGCACTCCAGGCCGCATTGCCTGTGCTCTGAGTCCACGACGCGCCGTACACAGGCTGGTAATACACGGTTTCCACGCTGTCGGAGGCCGGCATGATTCCATACACAGGGGACGGCTTGGCCCAGTTGGCCAGCACCTTGCACTCCACTGTATAAGTCGCGCCTTCCTGCACTTCGAAAGTGGAACCTGAATCATACCAGACGGGTCCACCGTCGAGATTAGCCTGGGCCCCGCCGTACACAGCGCCGGCAGGCGCCAGGTTGACTGTCAGAATGTGAGAGATCGCCGTGTAAGTGCCGGTTCTGATCTCGTCTGTCATATCGATCGTGCCTGTGATGGCCGCCGGGGATGTGTATCCGCTGACTGGAGCGAAAGTGATCTCATAGCTCGCGCCTTCAGCCAGTTCCAGAGTGTCGCCGCTTGAATACCACGACGAGCCGGAATCGACGCTCCACTGCGCGCCAAGGGAAAGTACAGGCTCGGGTGCAATGTTGACTGTCAATACTCGATAAACAGGAATGGCTGTGTAAACTGCTGTTTCTGTCGTATCAACCGTTCCCATCACTCCTGAGACCGGGGACGGAGGGGTATAACCTGCAGCAGGCCCGAAGGTCAGTTCATAAGTCGCTCCCTGCTGAACTTCTACCGTTGATCCGCTTTCCAGCCAGGTCATGCCTGCATCAACGCTCCACTGGCCACCGGCAGTTATGGCTCCAGCAGGGGTAATGTTCACTGTCAGCACATGACTATTCGCGGTATATGTGCCAGTGCGAATCTCGTCAGTCACGCCGATCGTGCCGACAATGGTTTCAGGCGTGCCATACCCGGAAACAGGCGAGAAGATGACCATGTAGGCCGCCCCTTCAGGAAACTCGACAGTGTCGCCACTCAAGCGCCAGATTGTTCCATAATCGCTGCTCCACTGCGCACCGAGTGAGATCACAGGCTCGGGTGCAATGTTGACTGTCAATACTCGGTAAACAGGGATGGCTGTGTAAACTGCTGTTTCTGTCGTATCTGCAGTCCCCATGATCCTGGTGACGGCAGCAGGCGCATAATATTCTGCCACAGGCTTAAATGCCAGGCTGTAGCTCACTCCCTGCTGGATCTCAGCCGTTGCCCCGCTGTTGCGCCAGGTACCTCCGCCATCCAGACTCCACTGTGCTCCAGCAGCAACAGCCCCGGCAGGAGTGAGATTCACTGTCAGCCCATGATACGGAGCAGGCTGGCTTGTGAAAATTATCACAAAATTCTGAGTGACCGTCACTCCGCCTTCAGTGTATGAGGCTGTGATCTCTGCAGTGCCCGGCACAGCAGGAGCCGTAAAAACCAGCCCGGAAACCTCTCCTGTGCCTGAAGACAGAAACCAGGTCAGACTTGCTTCAGCAGTCAGGCCGCTTGTGTACTGCACTTCACCTGTACCAGGCAGGCTGAGTACCGCACCTGTGAGGATCTGCGTGGCTGGTATCGACACGGTCAGGACCTGTGGTTCATGACCAACCGTGACAGCCAGCGCTGCAGAACGGATGAAGCCATTTACCGTGCTCATAACCGTGATTTCCGCGGTAGCCGATGACCCGGGGGCAGTGTACACAGCGCCCGAAAGCGCTCCGGGCCCGGTCAGTCCGAAGGTCAGACCTGTGGCCGGTCCTGTACTGCCGTTGGAATAATGCGCTGTCACCGCAACCTGGGACAGCTGCAAATTGCCGTTAGGCAGCAGTGTAATGCTTGTGGGGGAAAGCGTAATGGACGACAGGAACGGGTTTCCTGTAATGCCGAAAGCAGGGGTGCTGCCGCCAGAGCCTGATTCCGTGAAACAAACAGGGCTTGTCCCATCGCTTTTCATGATGAAAATGTCACTCCTGCCGGTTCTGTTACTTTCAAAAGCGATCAGACTGCCGTCAGGCGAAAAGCTCGGCTCTGTGTCGGATGCTGCATTGCGTGTCAGCCTGGTCGGGTTCGTGCCGTCTATGTTCATGACATATATTTCATCGTTACCATCGCGGTTCGAAACAAAGGTGATCCTCTCGTCAGTGGCGCAGCACGGCTGCCCGTCATCAGATGGATCGTCAGTAATCCTAATCAGGGAAGTGCCGTCGATGTGCATCAGATGGATGTCCCGGCTGCCGGACCTGTCTGAGCAGAAGGCTATCCAGTCTCCATCGGCAGAGAACGCCGGGTCAGAATCATAGCCAGGATCATTGGTCAGATTGACCTTGCCGCTGCCGTCCGCATTCATGATCCAGATGTCGTAGTTGCCGTTATCAAGTCCCGTATACGCGATCTTCGAGCCGTCAGGAGAACATACTGGACCCATGTAATAACCAGAGCCTGAAGTCAGTGCAATCAGCCCTGTGCCATCGATGTACACCTGGAAAATCTGACTGGTCGCGCTGTCGCACTGGAACACGATCCTGTTGCCATCCGGAGAAAAGGCCGGGCACAGTTCTGTGAGACTGTTGTCTGTCAGTTGACTCGTTTGCATACTATCGGCCGCGCTGACCAGGATTTCAGCCATTGTGCCTGAGCCTGAGGAATAAGCCAGTTTCCATGTGCCTGCAGGTAAAGCCGGCTGCAGCACAGATAGGGTCAACCCAGTTGACATCGCTGTTCCGGAAGGCGAGGCTGTCACAGTCAGAGTAACTGTCCCTGCCGTGTCCGGTGCAGTGTAAACACTGTCGGCCAGTTCTCCTCCGCCAGAGGTGATGCTCCAGAAATAATTGACAATCTCTACAGTACCACCATCACTGTACACTCCGACAATGCGCACTGCCGAAAGGTCTAAGCTTTCGCCTGGAAAAAGGGTTGTGACTGGTAAAATCGCCTGCAGGCTTGACAGCACAGGCTGCACCAGTGCCACACGGCTGGAAGTGCCAAGCACGAAATCCTGGTTGAAACCGCGCTCAATACCGGCTTCAGCCAGTTGCGTTGTAGCGAATCCACTGCCCTGATACAGCGTAGTAGTGCCGGTATCCGTGACAATGCCGGGTCTGACCTCGATCCTGCCCTTGAGACCGCAATATTTAGGCTGATCCTGTGAGTCCAGGGCAATGGCGAACAGAGCGTAGCTGCTGCCTGAGAGTACCTTGACCTCGCCGCTGTGCAGGGTGTAGTTGAAATCAGCGTATCCGCCGAAGGTCATCAGATAGTCGCCGTTGCGGAACTTGCGGCCATAGCAGGCTTCTGGATTAGCTGTCGGGTCGAACTGCTCCGCAACCACTTCACCGGTTACCGGCGTCATCTGCCAGAACACCATCAGAATCCGGGAAAGTCCCAGATCCGATGCTTTCACTCCAGCCTGGGATGGGTTGGCCCTGCGGTATTCGGAATCAATGAATTTCAGGCTGACCTTGACCGGCACCCTGGTCAGCGCTGGAGGAGAAGTCACACCAGGCAGCAGGCCTGTTTCACCACCGCCACCACCTCCGCCACAACCAATAATAATGATAACCGTTAATGCAGAAAATATAAAAAGCATTGAGAATAAAGCTCTATTCATGCTTCCTCCGGAATTTCAGTCTAAGAATCCGATTTCAGCGAATCGTTCCTGATAAATAATATTATGACAAAGCAGCCGGACATTCAATCCCGACCGGCAACCGGATACTATTACTGCAGAGCAGCCAGTTCTTCCCGCATCTCGCGTCCGTAACGGGTCAGCGTGGATTCTACAGCCATGCCTTCCATCACAATGTCGCGAAAAGCCAGATTCACGAATTTGTCCACAATCGACCAGCCGATCACAGGGGGCCGATTGAAGCCGCAGGCCAGAGCATCGGTCACAGCTTTGAAAAAGGGTTTCTGCCACTCCTGCACATCCCCTGTGACATCACTCCTGACAGGGGGCCATCCCAGCTCAGTGACAAACACTTTCTGCACCGGAGCGCTCATCATGTGCGCAGCAAAGCGCAATGCCAGAGAGTGTTTTTTCGAGCGGCGGGTAATGGCGATCACATCGCCTCCGACTACTGTGGCAGCTGTTATCGGACCAGCCCATGTGCCGTATGCCAGCACATTGGTTTTTTTGTTCTGTTTGACGATCACATTCATGCCGAACGGCCAGTTGCGTGCCAGAAACAGCGATTCCTCAGACAGGAACTTGTTGGTGGTGTTCCAGTTGGCCTTTTTTGTCTCCGGGCTGAGAAAAGGATACAGCCTCTGCAGAAAAGCGAAAGCCTTGACGCACCCGGTGTCGTCAAGAGTGGTGATGTCGCCGCCTGCAGCTTTGATGAACTCAAAAACATGGCAGGTGGTATTGCCATCGAGCGTCCCATGAACGGCGACTTTCCCGATGCCGTATTCTTCCTTCAACCTGCGCGATGTATCAAGCAGTTCATCCCAGTTCTGGGGAACGCAGTATCGCGATCCGTCAAATACATCAGTGTTGTAGTAAGTGATCGGCACATTGGGACGGCCCGGAAAAAACATCAGATGCCCTTCGAACACCAGAGGCTCATAAAGCGAAGGATATACCTCGGAGTCAATGATGTTTCTGAACCGGTCCAACCTTGCAACCAGCCTTTTTTCTACATAAGGAGCAAGATCCATGTTGTCGATGAACAAAAGGTCTATCCCCATACGATCGGCTTTGTGCATGGCCTCAATTTTCCTGAGTGTGTCCCCGGCTTCAATATTCACTGCCCGGATTTTCACGCCCTCGCGCTTTTCGAACTCAGGAAAAACTTTCTCGCGCATCACCTTCCACTCGTCCTCGCCGAGAGACATGCAGATATTGAGAGTATCAGCAGTATCCGGAGCTTTGCGGAAAAGGAAAAAAGGAGAAACGAGAAAAACTAAAAAACACAGCATTCCCGCCGCCTGAGCCGCTTTTTTCATCTGCACTCCAGTTTCCTGAATTCAGGATAGCCTGACTGTCAAAGGATACAAAACATCCAAAGACTCGTCAATCGCGGATATCTCTCTACAGGAATCCGCGCTTCCCGAACCGGCTACGCCTCAGTCTTAGTCCTGCCTGACAGTCTCTGCTTAGCCTTGCGCAGACAATCACCTTCCTTACCTGCGAAAAAGCGCTTAGCGTCAAGATCAGACATGTTGTCTATCTCATTGATAATCGAAACAAACTTCGGCGGCCAGTTTTTATGGTTGCACCTGTACATTACCCTGACCATGCCCGCAGTGTCTGAAATACTCATCCAGGTACGCTGAATCTGATCAGCGGCCAGATACACAAGCCTGCAATACATCTTGAGTTTCAGAAGGATTTCAGCCTGCAGGATTTTTTTCTGCTCTGGAGCGCAAACGCTGATCTGGTGGTTGAGGTTGTAGATTTCATAAACCACATGGCTGCAGTGCACTCGCAGGTTGCGGGCCAGGGCCATCTCTCTCTGCGCGTTTTTTACATTCTGCTCAGGCTCTCCGAGAACACTCAAGCCTTCTTCGAGAAAGGCCAGTCTTTCTCCGATATACACATCCAGGCTTCGTTCCAGGCCGATGAGATTTTTCTGATCAAAGGGCTGCCAGTCAGGCGCTCCGGAATCTGTCCACAGTTTCGCCTCTCCGCCCTTTTCGTAGGCGTTAATCAGGTGATAGGCAATGAAATAGCCGTGCAGGAACGGGCGCTTCTGCCGGTCCTCATCCGGTCTCCACCCCCAGTTGCAGGCCCGCTGGATCAGCCTGAAATGCATGGCCAGGCGTGATTCGATCGGGAAACTGGCTAAGTCGTATTCCTTGAAAAGAAGCGCCCTGGCGCTCATGTTGATCTTTTCATCAAGGCAGAACGAGCGAAACAGGGACCGGTATATTTCAGTGAAATACTTGCCTGGTTCCCAGAAAATGAAAGGATGCTCCTTAAAGATATTCTCAACGCTGTGCCCGCGCCACTCTTTCACTCCACGGGGTGGGTAATGCCCATCCGGCCTGAGTACAGGCCGGATCTCAGGCGCCCAGGAAATCTTGTCGAATTCCAGATGCTGCCAGTAATAGTCTTTCTGATAGATCTTCCGGGTGAGGTATTCATCTGGAGTAACAAAGCAGAAATTGATGTCTTTCTTCTTTTCTTCGATCAAACCCATCCAGGCTTCACCGAGAATCTTCAGAGCATCCTCACCGAAATCCATCAGTTCCAGGTCCTGCATATACATCAGCAGTCCATTGTGGTGACAGCGTTCAGCCTCTGTTCGCAGTACATTCCTGTACATGGCAACAGCTTCATCCATACTGATCGGGTGTTTGCCCACATCCTCTCCCCGGTACTGCTCTGGAAACACTTCATAGGTGCCGAACATGTAACCCTGCCAGAAAACCTGTTCTTCCTTCATTAAAGTGATGGGGCGCCAGATTTCCTGAGAGATCGGGAAATTGCGCGGAAGTCCGATCAAATCCTGATAATTGCCGATTGTAAAGGGTTCATACGAGGGCCCGCCCTGATTGTGTACTCTGCTGCCATCATCGCCAAAAGCCGGGAAAATCACATAATCAACGCTGGCTCGCTTGATCCATTCCAGTTTGCGCACATCGATGGAGTCCTCAGTGGGAAAATAACCGAGATAACGCGGCTTCGGGATCTGCAGGATATCCGTGAGAAACTGGATGTTCTGGGTGATTTCCTCTGTCATGGCCTCGCCATCGATAAGAGCAGCGTGAGTATGGTGAGCATTGCCGAATACAGGGTAAATAACCCCGCTTTTATATGCCTCCTCGAGAATCGAAAATGTTTCCGGTCTGAATTTGTGGATCTGGAATAGAAGTTCGTTACTGGCTTCCAGTGTAACCGGTATGTTCAGCCTGCGGGCGAAATTCAGGCACTCAATATAGATATTGCGTCCGAAAAACTCCCGCTCACGCACATAGTTTTTTCCTGTCACTCCGTTGCGCATGTAAATATCGTCGGCTTTGGACAGCAGATAGGGGTGCATATCCCACAATGGCTCGTGCGCGTGAAAAGCAATAATAACAAAAACATCCTTCATTAATCCTCCTTCATCCGTTTCATCCGCCCGCCAGCATGACTGCGCCGGATTTCTCCATCCGGACCAGAAATCCGGATGCTTCCTGCAAAAAATGGCAGTCATCAGGGGACGCCCCATAATCCTTATTGAATGTCGAAAACACGGTGTTCCAACCGCTCCCTTTAATCCTGACTTCCTGTTTCCCTTCGCCGAGATTAAAAAGGATCTGTTTCCTGCCTCTGTAATCAAGCACCAGGCCTGATTCTCCCTCATCGCAAACGGAATACTCTTCAGGACCAACCGGGAAAAGCCCTGTCTTGCGCAAAGCGATCAGGTCACGATACAGGCGGAGAATTTCCTTGTGTGGTTCCTTAGCGGGTTCGGCCCAGTCCAGCTTTGAAGCCAGAAAGGTCTTCTGAGCGCATGGGTCAGGTATGTGCTCTAAGTCCTTCCCGTCCAGCAGTTTGCGGTGCTGCTCAAACATTTTCCTCCGGCCTTCGGTCACCATTGGTGCAATTTCCGGCTTGTGGTCGGCAAAAAACAGGAAAGGTGCTCCAGCCGCCCACTCCTGTCCGGAAAAGATCAGCGGTGTATACGGAGAAAGCATCAGCAGCGCACTCAAAGCCCTGTACAGATCCTGCCCGCACCTGTGGTGTATCCGGTCCCCGAAAGGCCGGTTGCCGACCTGGTCATGATTCTGGATAAAACTCACCAGGCGGTGCCTGGGTAAATCATCGCAGGAAGTTCCCCTGCTGCGGCCAAAGTATTGCGAATACTGGCCGGTAAAAAACCACCCCTGCCGGATGGTAGCTGCCAGATCAGCGACACAGCCGGAGAAATCGCTGTAATACCAGTCTTGATCCCCGCAGGACAGCACGCGTGCCTGATGGTGAAAATCGTCAGACCATACACCGTCCATAGCCAGACCCTTCTCCTGAGGCTCGATCACTAAGCGGTCATTACTATGATCCTCAGCGATCATGATCAGCTGCCTGCCGGTTAAGCGTTCCCTGCAGACTCTTGCGATCTCAGCCAGGATGTGCTCCCTGCTATGATCATGAATGGCATGCAGCGCGTCAAAGCGGAATCCGTCAAAATGATAGTGCTCCAGCCAGTGGATGGCGTTCTGCACAAAAAATTCGCGCACGGGTTTTGAGCCGGGACCATCGAAATTCAGGGCCGGTCCCCATGGTGTGCCCCGGTCTCCAGCCACATACTGCGGAAGATACAGTCCGAGATAATTACCGTCCGCTCCAAAGTGGTTATATACCACATCGAGAATCACAGCCATTCCAAAACTGTGCGCGCGATCGATCAGGGCTTTCAGATCATCAGGCCTGCCATAACAGCGGGCTGGGGCGAACTGATTGACCCCGTCATATCCCCAGTTGAACTCTCCGGGGAAATCGGCGACAGGCAAAAGTTCCAGCACAGTAACGCCCAGATCGCGAAAGTATTCCAGTTTTTCACTAAGTGCGGCAAAAGTGCCTTCTGAGGTAAAGGTTCCGACATGCAGCTCATAAATAACAGCCTTTTCCATGGGTAAACCACGCCAGTCATGATCGGTCCAGGCAAATCTTCCGTGATCCACTGCCTGCGAAGGGCCGTGCACACCATAAGGCTGAAAATGTGACCAGGGGTCTGGAAAAGGTCCCTGCCCATCTAATCTGAATTTGTAAAGGGTCCCGGAAGCATGGTCTGGAAATTCTCCTGTGAAGAATCCGTCACTTTTCGCCAGAGGCAGAATCTTTTTCTGCTCCAACCCCTCAAAAACCACCAGGTCGCAATCGGTGGATTCAGGGGCGAAAACTCTGACACTGAGACCTTCGGTCAACAGGAAAACACCTGCGTCTACCATAATTCTTCCTTTAATTGACTCGAGTTTGGCAAATCTTCAAAGTATACCCTAAAACCCCTGCGGGGTGGCCAGGTATACCTTTTTATCGCACTGAGCTTGTCGAAGGAGAGAAAAAGTTGTACCAAGCCAGGACCCGCCACAAATCAAGGTTCTTGCAGAACATCTGGCTGAACACCACAAAAATTTGCCAAACTCAAGTAATTGATTTGCGCCAAGGCAGAGAACAGCTTTGATGTATATGATTATTTTATCATGCGGGTCTGTTTTTTTCAAATACAAAAATTGAGCACGAAAAAAGCATTAATCTGTATTAAGCTACTCAGTCAGACTCGGTAATTATTTGTATTTCTTCGCCCGTGACCGCTCAGTGTGATCCAGTATTTTCTTGCGCATGCGAATCGATCCCGGAGTGACTTCAACCAGTTCATCCTCGCCGATAAACTCTAAGCACTGCTCTAAGCTGAGCAAGACCTTCTGCGGAATGCGTTCGGCGATTTCCTTGGTCGATGAGCGGACATTGGACAGGTGGCGCTCTTTGCATATGTTGACAGGAAGGTCATTGTCCCTGGAATGTTCGCCCACAATCATGCCAATGTAAGCCTCATCACCGGGCTCAACGAAAAAACGACCTCTGTCTGCGAGCTGGATCAGTGCATAGGCCGCAACCTTGCCGTTTTCCATCGCCACCAGTGCCCCTTTGCGTTTTTTGGTGAATTCACCGCAGAAAGGTCCGTACCCGAAAAACGACTGGTTCAGAACACCGTTCCCGCGGGTCAGGCTCATAAACTCGTTGTGAAAACCGAACAGACCTCGCACAGGGATTTTGATCTCCACTCTTGTGTAAGCGCCATCATTAGCCAGGTGCAACACTTCACCCCTTCTGGCTCCAAGATTTTCCATCACTGCGCCAAGATAGACATTGTCCACATCTATGATCAGCTCTTCAAACGGCTCCAGTCTTTTCCCGTCCTCTTCCCTGAAAATAACCATCGGCCTTGAAATCTCGAGTTCATAGCCCTCACGCCGCATGGTTTCAATCAGGATTGAAAGCTGAAGTTCTCCACGGCCGGAGATCAGAAACGCGTCAGGGGTCTGCCCATCTTCCACACGAATAGCGGGATTACCCATTTTTTCGTGGAGCAGTCTCTCACGAAGCTTTCTGGATGTGACATACTTACCCTCACGCCCGGCAAAAGGCGAGACATTGGTATAGAAGTACATGGAAATGGTTGGTTCGTCAACACTGATCCGAGGAAGGGCCGGAGCGTCCTGAGTGCCTGTAATGGTATCGCCGATCTCTAATCCATCGATTCCAGCCAGAGTAATAATCTGCCCTGCGCCTGCCCTTGGAGTTTCCCGTTCTTCAAGGCCCTCGTATGCAAACAGCCGCAACACCTTGTAAGGTGTTACAGATCCGTCCTTGCGATGCAGCCAGATCGGTTCGTTCTGGGACACAGTCCCCGAAAGAACGCGGCCGTGCGCCAGCTGGCCGACATATGAATTGTACGACATATTGGATACCAGCATGGAAAAATGTTTCTGTTGCAGAATCTCCGGTGGTGGCACATGCGAAATCACCAGGTTCAGGAGTTCATTGACATCACCCGGTCTTTTATCATGATCAAGCGTTGCCCATCCGTCACGGGCGGAAGCGTATACTATCGGGAAATCCTGTTGCTCGTCCGTGGCCTTCAAAGCCACGAACAGGTCAAAGATGCGGTCCTCGACCCAGCGCGATCTGGCCTGCGGACGGTCCATCTTGTTGATCACAACAATAGGCCTCATGCCGCGTTCCAGAACCTTTCTCAAGACAAACCTGGTCTGGGGCATGGGACCGTCTACAGCATCAACCAGAAGCAGCGCGCAATCCACCATATGCAGAATTCTCTCTACTTCGCCTCCGAAATCACAATGCCCAGGGGTGTCCACAATATTGATCAGGCACCCTCCGTATTTGACAGACGCGCATTTGCTGAAAATAGTGATGCCACGCTCGCGTTCCAGGTCATTGCGATCCATCACCCGTTCAGTGGGGAGATCCTTAGACAGCTTGACCATGCAAGCGCGGAAGATCTTGTCGACAAGTGTGGTTTTACCGTGGTCGACATGGGCGATGATGGCGATATTGCGAATTCGTGAGGCATCCATAAGAGAATCCTTCTAGTAAATTTTGTTCAATATATCAGATCAGGAATTTGATTGCATCAACAACGGTGCAAACAAAAAACGAAAACCGGTTCCTTTTAAGGAAACCGCTATGCCTGTGCCTGAGGATGAGTCTTCTCGTGCCTGCGGAAAAGAGCCCAGCCAATCAGGCCGATAGCCAGAGGGCCAAGCCCGATCTGCAGCTCATAACAAACGATTTCGCGTGTCGATGCCAAATCCGGTCCCGGCATGAAAGGCAGCAGAATCCCCAGCAGCACTGAGGCGGAACCGATGACCACCACTAGCCAGGCAGCATTCATTCCACCCGGAATGCGGTACGGCCTGTGAGCGTTGGGAAGCTTCT
>JAQTRI010000323.1 GCA_028711905.1 Candidatus Wallbacteria bacterium
CTGGAAGCTGCAAAGGGATGGCGCAAAAATCCGTTCCCTGGCGACAGGGAAGATATTTTTCAGGGTGGCCATGTGACGATTGTGGCAGGACTGCCGGTGCGGTTCCAGGTGTATCAGGGGATTCTGGATTTTATCAGGAACAACGCATCATCATTGTAGGGAACGGTCGCGACCGGTCCCTACCGGTTCAGCAATTCGATAATCAGCAGTTGTGCGTCTTTGTGAATAATAATGTTCATATGATTGTAAGGAATGACCTTCACTGCTATCGGTCTGGCTCCCCTGGAAAGCAACCCCTGGGTATAGAGTGCGCTTCTTACAAAGAGCAGGCTGTCCGAGGATGCTTCATTCTCTCCCATAGGCCAGCAATTGACTAAATCCTCGAAATCATCCTGGATCAGGTTGTCGTTTCCCGCTAAAATCACGGGCCTGACACTGGGATCAATCCCTTTTTCGTTAAGTGCAGCGATCAGGTTCCGGCCTTTCCTGATTCCTTGATCGATTCCGCTTGATGCGAGATAGACGCTTGTTCCGCCATAGTAAAGTTTGTCGCGGGAATAATTGAAGTCAGCGGCAGTTGCGGACAGGTTGGAAAAAGGAATGGGTTCCTGCTCGTCATCGACCCAGTTGTGCAGCATCTGGAACTGACCTGTGAAACAGTCGTGATAGCTGCGGCAGTTAATGTTCATGCCGTAGTAAACAATCGAATCAGCTCCGCATGGGGCCGCCATATCCATCTCCACGATTGAGAGGTTAACGCCATAGTAGCGATACATGGCGTCAATCCCTTTCAGCGGGGTGGCTACTGAGAAAAAGCGTTCTACATCTCCGCGAAAAGGGGTTAACCAGGAATACTCGGAATATTCGTCCCTGATATCGCTTAAGTACATGCGTGCTGCCACTCCACCCTTGCTGTGGGTGATCAGGTCGATTTTGAAAGACTGGTCATTTTCCCGACCAAGAGCTTTGCGGATCCGGGTAATGGCATTAGCCACATGTTCGCTCTGCATGAAATTATCGCCATGAGGATGAGGGAAGGTAACTGCAAAAACCTGGAACCCCCGTTTGGCTAAGCTGACAGCCAGCCCCGGGTACTTGATTTCCTGGCCTGGATCGATTTCATAGGCAAATGGGTGCATCCAGCCGCGATAGGCAGTGTCTCCAGCTCCATGAATCAGGAGTACCGGATTTCTGGATCCGGCTTTTTCCCATCCGGAAACATAGTGGAGCACAAAATATTTGCCGTGCGGGGATTTACTGTTGCTAAGCAGATTAAGAAGTCCCGGGTGAGACACCTGGTTTTTTGGGTGATACTGTTCCTGGGAAAAGCCTGAATGATCATCGCACAGGAGTTCGGCACGCACGAACGGATATGCCGCATCGCCTTCTATTGTGCGGACTGGATCGAGCCGGAACATGCCGGTAGCGAACACCGAAACTGCTGACAGAATGAGCAGAAAAAATACTGAATACCTGTTCACAAACTTCCCCCTGAAACCGACTATATATAATTATATATGATCATTGGGAGAAGTAAAGGGAAATCACAAGAGCGCACTTGCAGAAAGAGCGCTTGGAACTGGAAGGGTAAACACTTTTTTCATCATGGCTGAAAGTTTGATCTGACAACAATGTCTTCGAGCACAGTACGGTAAATATTCAAGATATCCTCGCTGAAGAGCACGAAACTGACCTGTCTGAGTTTGTAAGGACGCACCTTGTTCAGGAAACCGGTGACCTCTGTCAGAGCAACCCGTGCAGCCTGATCGACCGGATAGCCATACGAGCCTGTGCTGATCGATGGAAGGGACACGAAGTACAGTCCGGATTTGACTGCCAGAAGCAGTGAATTGCGATAACTGGAGCGCAGCAATTCTTCTTCACCCGCATTTCCGCCCTGCCAGACAGGCCCGACTGTATGAATCACATACTTAGCCAGAAGTTTTCCGCCGGGAGTAATTACAGCTTCGCCTGCCGGGCACCCGCCCTGCATTTCGCGGATTTTACGGCATTCTTCCTCAATCATCGGTCCACCGGCTTCGTGTATGGCCCCGTCCACTCCGCCGCCACCGGCAAGCATTGAATTGGCGGCATTGACTATGGCATCGACCTTTTCCTTAGTAATGTCGCCCTGTTTCAGGAGAAGCGCACAATTTTTGATCAGGAACTTTTTCATGAGCGCATTGTACATGAAGGGGCATGCAGGTTCAATCAGTGAACAGTGAATGGTTGATAGCCGTGCGAACGAAGTGAGCTACGGATATCAATACCTGAGCCCTGAGCAAGCTCGGGACAGGAGCCTCTAAGCGCAGCGAAGGTGTGAACGGTAATCGGTGAACAGTGATTGGTAAAGCGAATAAGCGGGGAAGCGGAAGCATGGTCCTCCGCATAACCGCATAAACGCTTTTCCGCTTTCTTACAACCTATTACCAATTACCCATCACCAATTACTGTCCTTTAGGACACAGGTCGCTAATTCTGGCAGTCAAATTTTTCCGCTTTATTCCGATACAAGTTATAGAAAGCCGTAAATAATCGGGGTTTTCCCGGTTGTCTGGTACGGAAAACTTGTCAGGGGTATAGATGATCAGGCTGATGGACTGGGCAATGACCGGTAACGAAGGCGGAAAAAAGAATTTATCCACCACTGGCGGAAAAAATGGATTGCATCTGTTTGCCAATATACTGGAAAAAATGCTGGCTGGAAACGGGAAAGGGATCGGGGTTGTTCGCAATTCTGAATCGGAAACCAGTCGGCTGCCGAAGGGCAGTAGAGGCAAAGTGTCTATTCCGGAGAATGCTGCGGAAGAGGTTACGCCTGGAACAATGAAGGCTGCTGATGAAGAAACTGTTCATTTGCCGGACAGTGATGGCATGATGCCAGATGGTTGTGATGCAACAGTCTCTGAAAAGTTTTTAATAACTGAATCGAAAAAAACGCCTGGAAAGCAGAAAACAGATCTGACCGGCAGAATTGCGCTTATTGAGGGAACAGCCGCGAACGATGAATCAGCAAAAGCATCCGGACTGAACGCAGAAAAACCAGGCATGGTTCTGGTGCCGGGAATTTTCCCGGCAGGATTAACCGTCAAAGAGAACAGTGCAAAAAGCGATGCATCAGGAACCTTGACTGGCGGAGAGACTGGAGATAATGAGCAAGAATCTTTGCTGGTGGTTCCCGTGGACAAGCTTTGGAAGGAAAAGACAAAGTTTGACACAGTTTCGGGCAGGACAAATATAAGGAACAACAAGTCCACATATACTAAAGAAAAGAACGGAAAGGGTGTTATTCGTCCGGATTATGATCATTCTAAGGTCGAGGGGGATTTTACTGGAACCGGAGAGCAGCATCTGACAGTAAAGCAGGAGCATGTGGCTCAGCCTTCGAAAACAGAAATAAAGTTAGCAGAAACAGCGGGTGTACCGACTGATCATCCCGAGCGTGGTGTGAAGATCAAAGCTGGAGAACCTGTGGCTCCTGCCGCTGAAGCAACAGGCGCGATGATTTCTGCCGCTGAAGCAACACATGTAAATGATGCTCCCGATCAGAAATCTTCTCCGGTTAATGCCGGAAAATTTCGTGGCAAAGAAGCTGTGCCGGATGTTGAAAGACCTGATTCTGATGGAATCACAGTGCTTCAAGAAAACATGGCACATGATGATGCCGGGGATGCGGATTTCAATTTGGCTGTCTCTCAGGATACGGTAGTATCCGGTTATCTTGACTCAGGTCTGAAATTCAGTCGCAGGTCTGACAGAACAGCTCAATTCCGGAAAGAACCGATGCCTGCCTTGTCTTTAGGGAAAAACCATCGGGCCGGCACTGCCGGATCAGTCGATGGCAAAGCAATTCAGCCTGGGAAAAGTGATGGGCATCATCAAATGCCGGATGCACGGGCGACAAGTTCCCATGATTTTAAAACTTCTCCGGCTGAATCTGCTGAGATCCCGGCATCGGCTGCAGGGAATCAACTCAAGTCTCAATCCCAGGATCCGGAATCCATTATGCCGCACCAGTTGTTTGAAATCAGTTCGCGCTCAGGGGGGAAATCCGATTCCTCACCCAGTGGAGATCAGGCGGCTGGAGGGAGATACAGGCAGAATCAGGCAGCCGAAATTTTCAAGGCACAGACTTTTGCGAAGATTGAAAAACCTGCTGGCGGAGAATTCCAGGAAGCAGCCGTTCCAGGCACTGTGCAAGGGTCTTCCAGAACAGCGACTGAGACTGTGACTGAGCCGGCAAAAAGAGAAATGAGCCAACTGGCGAGAGAAGTCCGCCAGCAGATTTCCGTTCATCGCGGCACAGAAATCAGAATCAATTTTGATCGCGAACAGTTCGGCGATCTTGAGGTGCGCGCCAGGTTCAGCGGTGGGAAACTGGAAATCGAATTTTTTACGAAAGACCCTGAAACCAGGGCCTGGCTGGCTGAAAACAGCTCAGGTTTCAAACAGGACATGGAAAAGCATGAAATCAATGTTGCACGCTACAATGTGCACGATCGCGAAGAACAGTCTGGCGGCCAGAAAGGCCAGTCTGGAGAGCGGAGAAGACAATCATATAATAAGAACAAACAATCCGGTAAAGGGAACGAGGGGGAACAGGATGAGTGACATACTTAGCACGAATACAGGAGCGGAT
>JAQTRI010000018.1 GCA_028711905.1 Candidatus Wallbacteria bacterium
GCTTGTGATCATTGTGTGCGATGTCGGGGGCTGAGCCGGGGTTGTTTCATCATACATGAATCGCTGACTGGATAAAGCCATCATTCGTCGCCGATTACCTCGTCAGCATGAATCCTGATCCGGCCGGGCTCAACAATCCAGAGCCTGCAGCCAATGGCCTCGGATGTGAGGTGATCGAGAAATCCGGTGATCATTTCTTCCATCCGGGCGGTTGAAAACGGCTGAGGCATTCTGAAAACGGCGATCCCGCATGATTTTTCAGGGGGAAACCTGATGATGTCGGAAAAATCCAGATCCGTTGTCACGAGACATCTCTGCTCTTGAACGCAACAAGTCAGCAGTTCACGGTCAGAACATCCTGATATGCCCTCTGAGCGAACGGTATCGATGTCATGGCCGCCCGTGCGAAAGCACGCCTCCGCCTTAGACCAGAAGTTCTCGTCGAGCTTGAATTTCATCCGTGGGTGCCGGTGGGCTTGGCCAGATCAACGAATCTCTGGCGGGACATTTCCGCGCCATAGGCGATGGCTGCGCGGATGTCTTCGGTCGTGAGGTTGGGATACTGGTTGACGATTTCCGCTGACTCCATTCCGTCGGCCAGCAGGTCAAGAATCAGGGAAACCCAGATTCTAGTGCCCTTGATGCATGGTTTGCCGAAGCAGACATTGGGATCCACCGAAATTCGGTTCAAAAGGTCATTCATGCTGGTCTCCAATGTGTTCTTATTCTAATTATAACATAAATTGCCTGTTCATCGCGCAAACCCGGAATCAGTCACAAATTGTCCTCCGATCTTCCGGACCCGGTGCCCTTCGGCTTTTTGACTTTCCAAGTTTCGTTCCTCGTGCATCACATCCAATCTTCATGATCATGGTGTGCCATGTGCAAGGCTGAGGCCCGTCCGGAAAATTGTTATTGCTAAAACCGATTTTTTCCGATATGATTATATCAAACCTGAAGGGAGGGACTTATTATGAAACAACTGGTCAACACCATTATCGAATTGTCCCTGACCCCGGAGGGCGCCCGTCTGTAATTGATCCGACTGTTCGACAATACAGGCCGCCATGCGAGGCGGCCTTTTTTTATATTCAAAAAAAACGCTCAGGAGGCAAGATGATTGTAACCGCATGTTCCAGTTTGATTCGAAAACTCAGGAGGAAATCGTGCAAAAACACACAGACTTACCGGTCCTGGAGAACCTCCAGGACTCAGGGGTTATCGATGAAGTTTATTACAGAATCAAAAGCGGAAAGGAGGCCACTGTATACTGCTGCAGAACCGGACCCGTTTACGGGAGCCAGACCGCCAGCGTGAAAGTTTACAGTCCTGTGAAAGTCAGGAGCTTTAAGAGAGCCGGAGTGTATTCACATGGCCGGGTGGTGCTGGACAAGAGAGAAGGACGCGCCATTGCCAATAAGTCGGATTTCGGCAGGGACGCGCAGCTCGGCCAATGGATCGGCCAGGAATTCGAAGCCATGGTCAGGCTCTTTGATGCCGGTGCCGACATTCCCATGCCGATCCGCTGTGAATCAAGAGCTATGGTGATGGAACACATCGGTGATACTGAAACCCCGGCTCCCCATATCCGGGATGTCGAGTTGGACAGGAATGAAGCGCGTTGCCTTTATGAGAAGGTCATGGGAAACATCGAGCTGTTCCTTTCGGCCAACTGCGTCCACGGCGATCTGTCGGCCTACAACATCCTTTACTGGGAGGGTCAGGTTAAGATCATCGACTTTCCGCAATGCGTGGACCCGCGCTTCAACTGCGAAGCCCTGGCCATTCTCGAAAGAGATATCGCCAATGTGCATGCCTACTTTCGCAGATATGGAATCACAGACAATGTTCCAGCGCGGGCCAGACAGATGTGGCACAGGTTCGTGAACGCAAGAATGTAGGTTATGAAGCGAACTGAAAAAGGGGAGGTCGGTCCTCCCCTTTTTTCAATTCCTGATTGTAATTTGTCTGTAGGCGCACGGCAGGGTACCCAGCGGAGCCCTTACAGCATATCCCCGGGATGAGACGCGCAGCAGCGCGTCTCTACAGATCATTCTTTCCGCTTAACCGCTTATCCGCATGTCCGCATTCGGGCGAACAGCCGTTCGCCCCTATCTTGTCTCCCCTCAGCCAGCCTGTCTGCCAGCATTTCAGGCAGACCGGCAGCCAGTATTTTTCGCCTGCAGCTCTCAATATCGTACTCCCTTTTGTAATATGTCACCACATCATCGTCAGTGTCATAAACCAGGAAAGAAAGCCGTGGATCGCGATTGCGCGGCTGACCGATGCTGCCGGGATTGATCAGATAACGGCAGCCTTTTTTTAACTGAAAACTGTATTCTTTGTCCATCCAGTAAGAAACAAGCTTACCTTCCCCGTCCTGCTCGTAAATAACCGGCACATGAGTATGGCCGAAGAAAACAGTCCTGACTTCTGGAGCGAACTCCTGGAAATTAAGTAAGGCCAGGTCCCCTCCCATGATATATTCATATGGATCACGGTAACTTCCATGGCAGAAAAGTGTACTGGAATTGAGTTTTCCTGATTCGGGCAGCTTCCTGAGCCAGTCCTTGGATTCTTCGGACAACTGCCTGTCTGCCCATATCAGAGCATCCCTGGAGTGGCTGAAAAAATGATTCAGGAGGTGCAGATCGAAAAGAGCCAGGTCATGGTTGCCGCCGATCTTGCCTACCAGGCGTTCTTCCTTCTCCCAGATGCGGAAAACACTGATAACTTCTTCGGGATTGGCACCGTAACCAACAAAATCACCCAGCACTATGATTTCACGGAAATCAAAGTTGTTGATCATGTTTTCAAAGGCTTTAAGTGCTTCAATATTTGCGTGAAGATCCGAGCAGATAATAACTTTCATGCTTACAGTCCTGGTGAAAGGGATTCGCCGTCAGGCGCCCGGAACAATGGCAGACTGGAAAAACGATTCCAGTCCGTGCACATAATGGTCCAGATCCAGCAGGAATCCATCGTAATGATTGCCTCCGATTACGAGCATGGACTTCTCACCTGGGGCTGATTCGTAAAGAGCCAGACCGTGATCAAAGGGAATTTTTTCATCATCAGGGCTGTGAATGATATAAACCGGGCACTGCACCCGGCTGACAAAGTCCATAGTGTTGTAATTGAAACGCGCCAGTTTTCTGGCCGGAAGCAAAGGGTATGCATCTGCTGCCAGGTCCGGCATGGAAGTGAAAGTGGATTCCAGCACCAGACCTCCCGGATTATGAATGGAGGCCAGTTTGGCTGCGACCGGACCACCGAGAGATCTGCCGAATACCACTATCTGAGATGGTTCACAGCCGCGTACCCCTGTCAGATACGACCATGCTGCTTCAGAATCACGGTAAGTCCCCGCCTCTGAAGGTTGTCCGCTGCTTTCGCCATAACCGCGATAATCAAAAAAAAGAGCACTATACCCCATGCGCCGGAAAACCCTGATTGTCGGCAAAAGGTCTGAGATGTTGTAGTAATTCCCTTTACAGAACAGCACTGTCCCCCTGGAATTATCAACCGGCACAAACCAGGCGTGAATATTGATCCCGTCTTCAGTAGAAAAAGTCACATCTTCATATGAAATGCCTTCCTGAACAGGAGTTGCTTTAATAATCGATGACGGGTTGTAAATATACCGTTCCTGCATAAAAAACAGGCCTGCGGCCAAAACCGAGTACGCGAAAAAAGCACCGGTCAGAAAGATCCTTGTCAAAAAAATCACATTGTTAAAAGCATTATTTTTTTTCATTAAACAAATGATACCCGTTTTTTTACTTCAGTCAACAGATCCTCTTCCTTGAGAACCATTCGCCATTCAATATCAACACCTCTTATCTGCAATTCATGCGCTACTGACTTGGCTTCCGGCAGTTCCAGCTCGCATTTTCTAAGCAGGTCTTCCCTGTTGAATACATCGCCTGGCTTGCCGTCAGCAGCGATTGTTCCTGACCGCATCAGAACTGCCCGGTCAGCGTGAACCGCTTCCTCCATGAAATGCGTGATAAATAATACTCCCATTTTTTCTTCCCGGTTCAGCCTGAGAATCAGCTGGAATATCTCTTCCCTGCTCTCAGGATCAAGCATGGAAGTTGCCTCGTCAAAGATAATGGCTTCAGGCCTGAGTGCCAGGATCGAGCAAATCGCCAGGCGCTGCTGCTGCCCGCCGGACAGCTCGCTCGTGCGCGCCTTTCTCTTTCCCTCAAGTCCGGTCAGAGCCAGCGCCTGATCAACCCTCGAACGGATTTCCTCCCGGCCAAGTCCAATATTTTCCAGGGAAAAAGCTACATCATCCTCAACAATCGCTCCTACAATCTGATTTTCCGGATTCTGAAACACCATACCCAGTCTCCGGCGAATCTCTATCAGCCTGCTTTGATCTGAGGGAGATATTCCGAATACCTTAACTTCACCGCAAAATGGCGCAGCCAGACCGTTCAACACCTTGACAAAAGTGCTCTTCCCTGAGCCGTTACCGCCTAAAAGCGCTACCAGCTCACCCTGATTCATAAAAAAATCGACCCCTTTGAGTGCCAAGGGGCCGTCTTCTTTATACGAGAATTTGAGATTCTTTACTTCAATCACCGACCAGCTCGATAACAGCCATCTGGGCAGCATCACCAATCCTGTGACCCAGCCGGTAAATCCTGGTGTATCCACCAGTTCTTTCCTTGAACTTGGGAGCAATCTCCAGGAAAAGTTTTTTAACGATTTCCTGTTTCATCAGAAAAGCGTGTGCCCTTTTACGCTGTGAAAGTCCATCAATCTTGGCGTCAGTAATCAGTTTCTCCACATAGCGCCTTAACACTTTGGCCCTGGGTAAAGTAGTGTGGATTTTGCCGTGTTCCAGCAAGGATGTGGTCATGTTTCTCAACACGGCCTTGCGGTGGGAATATTTCATCCCCAGTTTTTCCCTGCGCATCTTATGTCTCATCGCTGTCTTCCTCCTCGTCAGCTGCTGGTTCAAAATCTTCATCGTCATTCAACAAGGCTAATCCGTGCTCAAGCAGCTTCTCACGGATTTCGTCCAAAGACTTTCGCCCGAAATTCTTCAGCTTCATCAGATTACCCTTGGACATGGCAACCAGCTGCCCGACAGTGTTGATATCACCGGACTTAAGGCAATTGCTGGATCTGCGAGACAGCCCGAGTTCAGCCACAGGAAGATCCTGAAGCGGGCGCTGACCCGGAGTGCTGTCTGATACGGTTTCTTCATCGGTTACAGGACTGAAATCGTTTTCTTCGAACTCCTTCATGATCCCGAACACCTTCTCCAGGTAAACTGCGCCGATTTTCATCGCCAGCTCTGGAGAAACAGAACCATTGGTTTTAACATCGAGAATCAGCCGTTCCTGTGAATCATCCGATTCAAAAGCTTCTGTACGGAAAGCCACCCGGCGGATCGGTGAGAAATTGGAATTCACATAAATCGTTGTGATCGGCAGATTCGGGTCTTTGTTTTCTTCCTCTGGAACAAAACCTCTGCCATTTGTGATGAACAATTCAGCGTTGAGATGGCTGTCCCTGCTCAACCGGCACAGGTAATAATCAGGGTTGAGTACTTCCACTCCAAGCGGCAGAATCAGATCTCCAGCCCTGACATCCTTTTCACCGCGGACTTCCAGGCGCGCAGTTGCTTCTGAAACACCTGTGAGCCTGAAAATGATTTCCCGCAGATTCAGGATAAAATCCGGGATATCTTCATACAGTCCCGGGAGAGTGGAAAACTCATGGACTATGCCTTCAATGGCCACGCCCTTAATCGCAGATCCGGGTACAGCGAAAAGGATCTGCCGCCTGAGAGCGTTACCTGCGAGGGCAGCCATTCCCCTCGGCATGGGTTCGAGGACAAAGCGGCCGAATTCTTTCTCGCTTTCTCCATCGATGACATATTGGCTCATATTCCAGTTCATAGGCTCCCTCTGTGCTTACTTGGAGTAAAACTCAACAACCGTGCTCTCGTTGATGTTTGCCCCGATATCGCTTCTCTGGGGTTCACGGGCGATAGTAACCCTTCCCTGCTCAAGTTCTGTCCGCATCCATTCCGGAACTTCCCGGCCCTTGGAAATGCCCACTGCATCCAAAAGCGCCTGGCACTGCCGGAACTTATCCTTGATCATAACCACATCACCGACACGAACCTGAAAAGAAGGAATATTGACTTTTTTCCCATTGACAGTCACCTGTCCGTGCCGTACAAACTGCCGTGACTGTGTCCGGGAAACAGCGAAACCGGCACGGAAAAGGACATTGTCGAGTCTCTTTTCCAGAAATCCCAGCAAAGAATGCCCTGTGACTCCAGGCATTGCCGCGGCTTTGACATAATAGCTGTGAAACTGCTTTTCAAGAAGGCCGTAAATCTTCTTCACCTTCTGCTTTTCAATCAGCTGCATACCGTAATCGGAAAGTTTCTTTCTCCTGTGGCCCTTGCTGGCTCCAGGTTCCAGACGCTTACGGTCAATAGCGCACTTATCCGAATAACAGCGCTTTCCCTTCAGGAAAAGTTTTTCTCCGATCCGCCTGCACTGACGGCATGATGGTCCGATATACCTTGCCATGTGAAAATCCTCCTTTAAACCCTTCGCCGTTTCGGCGGCCGGCAGCCGTTATGCGGAATCGGGGTAATATCCTTGATTAACTTGATTGAAAGCCCTGCGGTTTGAATGGATCTGATGGCGGTTTCCCTGCCTGACCCGGGGCCGCACAACATCACGATCACCTCACGCATGCCAAAATCAAGGGCTTTCTTAGCGGCATTTTCCGCAGCCAGCTGGGCTGCGTAAGCCGTGCCCTTGCGCGCTCCCTTGAAGCCGACATTTCCGCCGGAAGACCATGACACAAGGTTTCCTTTGGGATCAGTAATGGAAATGATCGTATTATTGAAAGTGGTATTGATACAAACGATACCGTTGCTGACGATCTTTTTTTCTTTGCGTTTTTCAGCGCGTTTCCTTGCCATTGTCTATCTCCTCAACTTTCCTTGCGCTTTGAGCCGACAGTTCTTCTGGCGCCTCTGCGAGTCCTGGCATTGGTTCTTGTGCGCTGCCCGCGGGTGGGCAACCCTCTGCGATGCCTGATTCCTCTATAACAACCGATGTCGATCAGGCGCTTGATGGACATCTGTACATCACGCCGCAGATCACCTTCCACCTTGAAATTATTGTCAATGTATTCCTTGATCTGGTTTACTTCTTCGGTAGTGAGCGTGTGTACACGCTTGTTCATGTCAATGTTTGTTGCATCAAGGATTTTTCGGGATGTGGATCTGCCGATGCCGAAAATGTATGTGAGAGCGATTTCGACTCTCTTGTTTTTAGGTAAATCAACTCCTGCTATGCGGGCCATCTTTCCTCCTTCATCCCTGCTTCTGCTTGTGCTTGGGATTTTCGCAGATCACCCTGTTAATCCCGTTTCGTTTGATGATCTTGCATTTGTCGCAGATCTTCTTCACTGAGCTTCTAACCTTCATGGCTCTTCCTCCTCGGTTTATCTACATGTTTTGCATGTCTATTATTAAAAAGTGCTAATATTCTACTCAAGTCAAAGCTTAGTGTAAATAAAATTCGTTGGATCACTTGTACCGGTAGACAATTCTCCCCCTCGTAAGATCATAAGGCGTCAATTCCACAGTCACCTTGTCGCCTGGAAGGATCCTGATGAAATACATACGCATTTTACCGGATATATGAGCCAGAACCTTGTGCCCATTTTCCAGTTCAACCCTGAACATGGCATTGGGCAGCAGTTCTATCACTTTCCCGGTTACTTCAATAGCCTCTTCCTTTGGCATCCATTTCCTCCTAATTCAATCGGGTCAGAATTACAGGACCGTCTCCGGTCAGCGCAACCGTGTGCTCGAAATGCGCTGAATGCATCCTGTCTTTGGTTACAACGGTCCAGTTATTGTCACGAACTTCCACTTCAAAAGTGCCGAGATTGACCATTGGCTCAATGGCAAAAACCATGCCCCGCCGCAGACGGATTCCTCCTCCGGCAGAGCAGGATTCCGGAACATAATTAGGAATTTCCGGTTTTTCATGCAGTTTTCGGCCAATGCCATGACCCACGAAATCCCGAACAACAGAATAACCGTGTTTCTCTACATAGCTCTGGATAGCGTGGGAAATGTCAAAGAGCCTTTTACCCTCACGGAAACTGTCGATACCGTGGTAAAGAGCATTTTCACTGATCTTGAGAAAGTTACTGATGTTCTTTTCCACTTTTCCGACCTTGAAAGTATGGGCTGCATCAGCAAAATAGCCCTGAAATTCGACTCCGAGGTCCACGCTGATAATATCACCTTCCCGAAGTTCTCTCTCTCCGGGAATTCCGTGTACCACTTCCTCGTTGACCGATGCGCAGATCGAAGCCGGAAAGGGATGTTTCCCAGGGCAGTAGCCAAGAAAAGCCGGGCGTCCCCCCTGTTCCTTAATCATCAGCTGGGCAGTCCTGTCCAATTCCCGGGTCTTGATACCCGGCAGTATCATAGATCTCAATCTGTCCATCACCTGAGCCAGAATCTCACCAGCTTTGCGGATGTTCTCGATTTCCCTGTCAGACTTCAACTCGACCACTTGCCAACACCTCAAAAATCCGTTCCCGGATTCCCTCTACCTCTCCGCTGCCGTCAATCTCAGTCAAGCACCGCCGGCGGTAAAAATCAAGAATCGAACTTGTCTGTTCATGATAAACACGCAACCTGTTGAGAACAGTATCCTCGCGATCATCATCCCTGGTATAGAGCTCCCCCCCACAGTCATCACACTGGTCCTGACTTTTTGGAGGCTGAAACACAATATGGAAACTGTGTCCGCATTGTCGGCACATTCTCCTGCCACTCAGGCGTTTCACAAGTTCGGCATCATCGACCTTTAAGGAAATCACAGCATCAATGCAGCGCTCCTGCCGGTCGAGTAGATTGTCGAGAAAGCGGGCCTGATCGAGGTTTCGCGGATAGCCGTCAAGGATGAAACCTTTTTCGCAGTCAGTGCCGGAAAGTTTCTGTTCCACCATGCGATCAATGATTCCGTCCGGAACAAGTGCGCCGCGGTCCATATACGCTTTGGCTTCTTTTCCGAGGGCAGAGCCTGATTTGACATTGGCACGCAAAATGTCCCCTGTGGAGATCTGCGGGATGGAAAACTCCTTGATCAGGAACTTGGCCTGAGTACCCTTGCCGGCTCCCGGGGGACCGAATAGAATCAGGTTCATACCTTCCTCCGCATCAGGCCTTACCGCCGCGTTTCTTGAGGAAGCCTTCGTAATGCCGGACCAGCAGGTGGGATTCTGCCTGTTTAACTGTATCAAGTACCACTCCGACCAGGATCAGGATCGATGTTCCACCCATGTAGAAAGGCACATCAGTTGCCACGATCACCAGCCTGGGTACCAAGTCGATTAGAGCTAAGAAAATAGCACCGGCGAATGTAATGCGGACCATGGTCCGGTCAATGAATTCCGCCGTTGGCCGACCGGCCCTGATACCAGGAATGAATCCGCCGTATTTTTTCATGTTATCAGCCATGTCGCGTGGATTGAAAACGATAGCAGTGTAAAAATAGGCGAATCCAACGATCAGCAGCGTGTACACCACATTATAGGTGATGGCAGATGGAGAAAAAAGTCCCGAAAGATTCTGCAGAAACTTGGTCATAGTGACATTGTTCAAAACCAGTTGCTGCACGCCGGAAATGATCATTCGCGGAAAAACCATGACAGAAGCGGCAAAAATGATGGGAATAACCCCAGCCTGATTCACTCTCAGCGGAATATGCGTGCTCTGTCCGCCATAAACCCTGCGTCCGACAACGCGTTTGGCATACTGCACAGGTATTTTCCTCGATCCTTCGTACATGAATACTACGGCCGCGATAAGAGCGAACACAAAAATGCCGATCAAAATCAGGATCGGGATGAAAGTAGGCTGATCGCTGAACTTCCTGTATGTCTGGATCGCACCTTCAGGAAGGCGGGAAACAATACTGATCGTGATCAGCAATGAAACCCCGTTACCAATGCCTCTCTCTGTGATCTGTTCACCAAGCCACATGATGAAACTGGTTCCTGCTGTAAGCGTGATTACGGTAATAATCGTAAAAAAAGCAAAATTCGCGTCCATCTGCTCCGTAAGAATTCCGAAGTTTTTCATCATAAAGCTGATGCCGAAGGCCTGGATACCACCGATCAGAACCGTACCCCAGCGCGTGTACTGGGAAATCTTTTTCCGGCCGTCTTCGCCTTCCTTGGATAGTTTTTCCAGAAAAGGCACGACATAAACCAGCAGCTGCATGATGATCGAGGAATTGATATACGGTGTGATGCCCAGCGCGAAAACGCTGAAGTTTTTCAACGCACCCCCGGAAAAAAGATCCAGGAAGCCCAGAACACCACTCATCGCCCCCTTTGAAGCGAAAAAATCAAACAGCTTGGCAGGATCTACGCCGAGACTCGGCACATGTGCGCCCAGCCTGAATACGGCAATCATCCCCATTGTGAACAATATCCTTTTTTTCAATTCAGGGATTTTACCGATATTGGCGACTTTTTCAATCATTTAAGCACCTCTATGTGACCCTGGGCCTTTTCGATCTTTTCCACTGCCGTCTGAGTGAAACGGTGGGCTATGACCTTAAGCGGCTTGCTCAGTTCCCCATTGCCGAGGATCTTGATTCCACCGTCTTCCACCTTTTTGATCATACCGCTTTCCACCAGGAGAGCAGGTGTCACTTCTGTATGAGGCTCAAACCGTTCCAAAGCGCTGACATTAATCGTAGAATACACTACACGATTGAAATTTTTGAAGCCGCGCTTAGGCACTCGCCGGTAAAGAGGCATCTGTCCGCCTTCGAACCCGATGCGCACACCACCGCCGCTGCGGCTGTTCTGTCCATTATTTCCCCGGCATGAAGTGCCGCCGTGCCCAGAAGAAGGACCACGACCTACGCGTTTCCGTCCTTTTTTTGATCCCTTATTTGGTGCCATTTCATGTAATTTCATCACTACCTCCGCAGTTACTCAGTTTCAATGTCCAGCAGATGGGAAGTTTTGTTGATCATACCCCTGATCACGGGCGTATCCTCATAAACACGGGTTTGTCCGATCCTGGAAAGTCCCATGCTTTCTATAATCTTCCGCTGCTTGTCCGACTTGCCTGTAATACTTCTTTTCAGTGTTACCTTGATCTTGGACATAAATCCTCCGTCACTGCTGGATACCCAGCACTTCCCTGTTGGTTTTTCCTCGGGTCTTGGCAATCAGGTCAACGCTGCGCAATGATTTCAGACCCTCGAAAGTGGCACGCACGACATTGATCTTTGTACGGGAGCCGATGCACTTGGAAAGCACATCCGTAATCCCGGCCAGTTCAGCAATGGCGCGCACTGCTCCACCGGCTATAACACCAGTGCCCGGAACAGCCGGCTTGAGAAGAACTTCTCCAGCACCGAAACAACCGATAATCTCATGGGGAATGGTTCCCTTGATCAAGGGAATCTCGACCAGGGTCTTCCTGGCCTTTTCTACAGCTTTTCTCATGGCTTCCGGCACTTCCTTGGCATTACCAAGTCCGAAGCCGACTTTGCCGTGACTGTCACCGACAACAACGAGTACACTGAAGGAAAATCGCTTGCCGCCTTTAACAACTTTGCACACGCGGCTGACATAGATCACTCTTTCCTTCAGCATCGTTTCACCAGTATTCGCGAAATTAGCTTGCCTGTCCTGAATACCCACCCTTAGATTCCTCCTAAGCGAACTTAAAATTTAAGACCTTTTTCCCGTGCCTTATCGGCCAAAGCCTTGATACACCCGTGGTATCTGAAGCCTCCCCTGTCAAACACAGCCTCGGTCATGTTAGAACTCGCTGCCCTGGATGCGATAAGCTCACCCACAAGGCATGCGGCTTCCTTATTTCCACCATGCTTGAATTTACCGCGCAATTCCGGATCAAGAGTTGATGCGCTGACAAGGGTCTTTCCAGCCATGTCATCGATCAGCTGCGCGTAAATATGACGGCTGGTGCGGAAAACCGACAGCCTTGGCCTGGCACCGTTACCCAGAACCTTCTTACGGACACGAGTGTGTCTGGTCAATCTTTTTTCCTGGCGATTTTTTTCCATTTCTCTCACCTCTCTGAGGTTATGCGGCCTTCTTGCCGGCCTTCTTCCTTACATGTTCAGCAGTATACCTGATACCCGCACCTTTATATGGTTCCGGTGGACGCACAGCGCGAACATCAGCCGCAAACTGACCCAGAACCTCTCTGTCGATTCCATACAGAGTCAGCAGAGATTTCTCCACCTTGGCACTGACTCCGACCGGCATTTTCATCTCTACCGGATGGGAGAATCCAACGCTCAATTCAATTATTCTGTCTTTCACAAGAGCACGATATCCGACTCCCATAATCGTCAGGCTTTTCTCGAATCCCTGGCTGACACCGCAGACCAGATTACTGATCAGCTTGTTGGTCAGCCCGTGAAGAGCGCGGTTGTTCTTGTCATCGTCTGGCCTGGCAACAGTAATCTCGCCGGCATTTACAACTACCTTCATGCCCCTGTTGTAAACGAGGGAATTTTCGCCCTTGGGACCCTTAACAGATAAGCTGAATGCTTTCTCATCATGCTTGATCGTTACGCCCTGCGGCACTTTTATGACTTTCTTTCCAATGCGTGACATCGTTCCTCCTTGTGCTTACCAGACATAACAGACCACTTCGCCGCCCACGCCCTCGGTCCTGGACTGGCGGGAAGTCATCATGCCTCTTGAAGTAGACATGATTGCCACTCCAAGTCCCCCCAACACCATGGGGAGTTCGTCTTTGGAGGCGTACACGCGACGGCCTGCATGGCTGATGCGTTTGAGCCCCTTGATTGTCAGTTCTTTGTCTTTGTTGTATTTCAGATACACGCGGATCACACCCTTGCTGCTCTGCTTGATGTACTTGTAATCCTTGATGTATCCCTCTTCACGAAGAATGCGTGAAATCTCCAGCTTGATCTTTGAAGCCGGAATGTCCACCACTTCCTTCAAAGTCGAGCCGGCGTTCCTTACGCGAGTGAGATAATCGGAAATCGGATCATGCATCATTGGTCGTTATCCTCCCTTTTCTACCAGCTCGATTTCATCACGCCCGGAATTTCACCCTTGCTGGCGAATTTCCGGAAGCAAAGCCTGCACATGTTGAAATCGCGCATAAACGCGCGTGGCCGCCCGCAAAGGGGACACCGATTGTGCCTGCGCGAATTGAATTTCGGTTCCATTTTCTGTTTTTCCATTTTTACTTTCGTGGCCATCCCGTTCTCCTCTTACTTCTTGATGAAAGGCATTCCCATGCGTTCAAGGAATTCCCGGCATTCTTCGTCGTTTGTTGCGGTAGTAACGAAACAGATGTCCATCCCGCGGATCTGATCGATCTTGTCGTAATTGATCTCAGGAAAAACGATCTGTTCCTTGACTCCGAGGGAATAGTTGCCGCGTCCGTCAAAAGACTTGGTGGGAACACCCCTGAAGTCTCTCACGCGGGGAAGAACGATGTTGAACAGCTTGTCCATGAAAAAATACATCCTCTCACCGCGGAGAGTCACCTTGAGCCCAACAGTCATTCCTGCTCTCAGCTTGAAGTTGGAAATGGATTTTCTGGCCTTGCGCTGCATGGGTTTCTGACCAGTGATATTCCTCAAATCTTCTGTAGCTCCGTCCACAATCTTCGGGTTGTTTTTGGCTTCCCCGATACCCATATTCACCACGATTTTGGTGATTTTCGGAACCTGCATCGGGGATTTGTATCCCCGAGTTTTCATCATCTCAGGCACCACATTCTCTCTGAATTTCTGTAACAGCCTATTCATATTTCACTCCTTAAACATTGTCAATGATTTCCTCACACTTCCTGCAGGTGCGGACTTTGCTTTCGCTCAGCAGGGTGTGTCCAGTCCTTGTAGGCAGGTTGCACTTCGGGCACACGAGCATAACCCTGTCAACCCTGATCGGGCCTTCCATCTCGATGATACCGCCGTGCTGGTGCTTTTTAGAGGGTTTCTGATGCCGCTTAATCATGTTGATTCCAGAAACAATGACTTTCCGTGTTTCAGGAATCACCTTCAGGATCTTGCCGACTTTGCCCTTGTCCTTGCCGGACTGGACCATTACCATGTCGTCTTTTCTGATCTTGATTCTGGTTTTTTCATCCATTTTCTTCATCCCCCTCAAACCACTTCAGGCGCCAGAGAAACAATTTTCATGTATTCGCGTTCGCGCAGTTCCCTGGCCACTGGGCCGAAAATTCGGGTGCCTTTAGGATTCTTCTGTTCATCGATAATTACGGCCGCGTTGTCATCGAATCGGATGAGTGATCCGTCTTTCCTTCTCACCTTGGCTCTGGTGCGAACCACCACAGCCTTAACGACCGCGCTCTTCTTGATGTTGCCATCAGGGGACGCTTCCTTGACTGTCGCCACGATGACATCACCAATTCTTGCATAGCGCCTGCCTGTTCCTCCGAGAACATGTATACACTGCAGCTTCTTGGCGCCGCTGTTGTCTGCTACAGTAAGCATGGAACGGTGTTGAATCATTTTTCCTCCCCTTACCGAGCGATTTCCAGGATTTTGACGATACGCCAGCGCTTGTCCTTACTCAGTGGTCTGGTTTCAGCGATCATCACAGTGTCACCGGGTTTGGCTTCATTGTTTTCATCGTGAGCCTTGAATTTGGTCGTGGTCCGCACAAACTTTTTATAAAGCGAGTGCTGGTAGGTCCGTTCGACAGCAACAACACATGTCTTTTGCATCTTGTTGCTGATGACCTTCCCTACCCTGGTTTTTCTCTTGCCACGGGTAATCATGCCTTAGCCTCCTCGGTCTTCGCCGTTCTTTCCTTTTCCGTGATCAGGGTGAGCACCCGGGCGATATCCTTCCGGACCTGACCGATTCTCATGTTATTTTCGAGCTGCCCCATCACTTTCTGAAACTTGAGATTGAACAGCTCCTCTTTGAAGTCAGTGTATTTCTGCTTCAATTCGTCGAGGGTCAATTCTCTTAATGTGTTTGCCTTCATTATTCATCCCCTCCCGCTCAGTTCTCTTCCTTGGCAACAATCTTGGTCTTGACCGGCAGCTTGTATGAAGCCAGCCGGAACGCGGCGCGCGCAGTCTGCTCATCGACACCATCGACCTCGAACAGAATCCTTCCGGGTTTAACTACAGCTACCCAGAATTCAGGCGAGCCTTTTCCGCATCCCATACGGGTTTCAGCCGGTTTTTGGGTAACCGATTTCTGCGGGAAAATTCTAATCCACATCTTTCCGTGCCTCTTAAGCTGCCTGTTGATAGCCACACGGGCTGCTTCAATCTGGCGGCTGGTGACCCAGGCCGGCTCCATAGCGGTGAGTCCATAAGCACCGAAAGAAACGGAATTGCCGCGATTCGCCTTGCCTTTGAGGGTACCGCGCTGTACCTTCCTGTATTTGACTCTTTTTGGCATTAACATATCGTTTCCTCCGAATAATTAATCAGCAGCAACCATTTCATCGCCAAGATTCTTGTCGGTAATACCTGTTTCCACACGGTCTCCGCGGTATACCCAGACCTTAATGCCGATGACCCCATACTTGGTGAACGCTTCCACCACTGAGAAATCCACATCGGCTCTCATGGTGTGAAGCGGCACTCTGCCGTGCAGGTACCATTCGGTCCTGGCGATTTCAGCTCCGCCGAGGCGTCCGCTGACTTCGATCTTCATTCCTGGAATACCGACTTCCTTGGCTCTTTCAAGCATTTTTTTCATGGCGCGGCGGAACGAAACACGCCTTGCAAGCTGGGCGGATATGGCTTCACCGACCAGCACGGATTCCATCAATGGCTCTTTAACTTCACGGATGTTGATAAAAACATCACGCCCAGTTAGTTTCTGCAGTTCTTCTTTAAGGCTGGTCACTTCCTTGCCGCTCTTGCCGATGACAATGCCGACCTTGGCGCTGTGGATGGTCACCTTGACCCTGTTATCCGAAGGGCGTTCAATCTGAATCCTGCTGATATCACCGTTAGTAATACGGTTTTTAATGAACTTCCGGATCAGGATATCTTCATGAAGCCATTTCTGATAAGTCTTGCGATTGGCGAACCATTTGGAACACCATTCCTTGTTCAAACCTATCCTGAATCCGACTGGATTAACTTTCTGACCCACTGTTTTCCTCCTTTACAGCTTTGCGGCTGCCGGTTTTTTTGCCGGTTCCGGCTGTGGTTTTCGCCTTGGCTGTGCTTCCGGTGCCTGGAGCGCGTTTCTTAACCGCAGCAGTTTTTTTCTTCGGGCTGGCCTTTTCAACATCACCGGCTGTACCCTTTTTCACTGGTTTTACCGCTTCAGGGAGTTCGCGCAGAATCATCGTTGTGTGCGATGTCCTCTTTAAGATCTGATTCGCCCTTCCCTGCGACCTGGGCATGATTCTCTTCCAGGTCGGACCGTCATCGACAAAAACACTTTCGATGTAAAGTTTGTCGGCATTCATCTGATAATTGTTTTCCGCATTGGCAACAGCACTTTACAAAAGTTTATGCAATATCCTGGCGCTCTTGCGCGGAACAAACCGCAAAATGCTGAAGGCCTGATCGACCCTTTTCCCGCGGATCAGATCCGCGGTCAAGCGCATCTTCCGCGGGGTGATCCTGATCCTGATCACCTTGGCTTTCGCTTCCTTCACTTCCATCATGGATTCCTCCTGCTATTTAAGGGCGATAGTTCGCTCAGTCTTGTTGCCATGTCCCCTGAAAAAACGGGTCGGAGCGAATTCACCGATCCTGTGCCCGACCATGTTTTCCGTTATGTAAATGGGGATGTGCTTTTTCCCGTTGTATACGGCAATCGTGTGTCCCACCATTTCCGGCGAGATCTGTGAAGCCCTGGCCCAAGTCTTGATGGGTTTTTTGTCGCCCTTTTCATTCATTTCGGCGACCTTTTTGACCAGACTGGGATGTATGTAAGGTCCTTTTTTCAGGGATCTGCCCATTATTCCTCCTTACCGTTTCCGTTTGGAAATGATGTATTTGTCAGACTGTTTCGGCTTCCTGGTTTTATGTCCCTTAGTAGGAACACCCCAGGGAGATACCGGGTGCTTATGCGAATTTGAACGACCTTCACCACCACCATGAGGATGATCGCAAGGATTCATGCAGCATCCACGGACTGTGGGTCTGATTCCCAGCCAGCGTGAACGACCGGCCTTGCCGATTGTCTGGTTGTTATGGTCAAGATTACCGGTCTGCCCAATCGTGGCCATGCACTCTTTGCGGATGGCCCTTATCTCACCTGAAGGCAGTTTGATCCTGGCGTAATTGCCCTCAATGCCGACAATCTGGGCCTGAGCGCCGGCTGAACGCGCCAACTGTCCGCCCTTCCCCGGTTTGAGCTCAATGTTATGCACTATGGTGCCAACCGGGATCTTTTCTATGGGATAGGCGTTTCCGGGAGCTATTTCAGCGTCTTCCCGTCCGGAGAGTACCTTATCACCGGTCTTCAGTTCCAGGCAGGCCAGAATATATCTTTTTTCGCCGTCCTGATACTGAAGCAAAGCAATATTGGCACTGCGATATGGATCATATTCAATGCCGAGAACCTTCGCAGGCACTCCGAATTTATCACGGCGAAAATCCACGATGCGATAGCGCCGCTTGTGACCGCCCCCCTGATGCCTGACTGTGATGCGCCCCAGGTTGTTCCTGCCGGCAGCCCTTTTCAGGGTTAAAAGCAGGCTCTTTTCCGGCGTGTCCTTGTCGATCTCGGAAAAAGCCGACATAGTCATGAACCTGCGGCCGGGGGTGATTGGTTTAAATCCTCTGATAGCCATGTATGCCTCCTAAGCTTTATACGCCTTCAAACACAGGGATCGTCTCGCCATCTTTCAGCTTGACAATCGCCTTCTTGTAGTCAGACCGTTTGCCTTCATATTTTCCCAGTCTCTTGGGTTTGCCGAGGTAATTCTGTGTTTTGACAGCCACAACATGCACCTTGAACAATTCCTCGACAGCTCTGCGGACATCGATTTTATTGGCATCGGGACTGACTTTGAAAGTGTACTGGTTTTCTTCCATTGCCTGGACGCTTTTCTCGCTGACCATGGGCGCCAGGATAACATCGCGCGGGTTTTTCTTCATGAGATGAATACCTCCTCGATCTTCCTGAGCGCTTCTTTGGTGGCAATAAATTTTTCGTGCTTCAGGATCTCGTAAACATTCATGTTTTCAACCTGCCTGACACTGACATGCGGAATATTGCGGAAAGAAAGCAGAGTGTTGTCTTCAAGTTTCCCCAATATTATCAAGGCATTTCCGATCTCGAGCTTCTTCAGCAGTCGCACCGCATTGGCAGTTTTCGGCGTTTCATAATTGAAACTGTCGATAACCACCATGCTGTTGGCTTTGGTTTTAACAGAAAGCGCCGAAGCCATCGCAAGTCGTTTGGATTTTCTGTTCATGCTGAAATTGAAAGCACGGGGGCGCGGACCAAAAGTGACACCTCCGCCTTTCCAGACCGGAGATCTGCTGCTGCCGGACCTGGCTCGGCCTGTCCCTTTCTGTCTCCATGGCTTTGCTCCTCCGCCCCTGACTTCTCCGCGAATCTTGGTGCAGGCGTTACCCTGGCGGTTGTTACGCTGATATGATACTACAGCAGCATGCATCAGCTCGCGATAAGGGCGGATACCGAAAATCTCTTCACGCAGTTCAATGCTGCCTACCTGGTTACCGTCTCTGTCAAATACATTAGTCTGAATCATCGTTCCTCCCCTGCTCAGACCTTGATGTCCGTGGTCTTGATGTAAAGCAGGCCATTGGTGGCCCCGGGAACCGCACCCTGGAGCAGCAGGAGATTTTTCTCCTTGTCCACCCTGATTACCCTCAAGTTTTTCACAGTCACTCGTTCATTTCCAAGCTGTCCGGGTAACTTTTTACCCTTGATTGTTCTTCCTGGTGTAGTGTTGGCACCGGCGGAACCGCATTCCCTGTGTGTTTTAACACCATGGGAAGCCCGGTTGCCGTGAAAATTGTGCCGTTTTATCCCTCCGGCATATCCTTTTCCTTTGCTGACACCGACCACATCAACAAGTTCATCCTCGCTGAACACAGCAACATCAAGCATCTGTGCCACTTCGAGCCCGGAAATGTCTTCGGTCCGGAATTCTTTCAGATAGCGCTGGGGACTGATCCCGGCTTTCTTGAAAATACCGGCTTTGGGGCTTGTCGGGACAACCTGACGCTTTTCCGGTTTGCCATTACGCATCACTTCTCTGATACGGGGCTTCAATTCCTCGAATCCGAGTTGAACCGCAGAATAACCATCTGATTCCACAGTCTTCTTCTGCACGACATAGCAGGGACCTGCATTGATCACAGTAACCGTGATCACATCACCGGTCTGCGAAAAAATTCTTGTCATGCCGATTTTCTTTCCTATCAACCCTTTCATATCATCCTCCGGTTACAGTTTGATCTCGACAAAAACGCCAGATGGCAGGTCAATCCTGGTCAACGAATCCACAGCGCCCTGATCACCTATGATATCGATCAACCGCTTGTGAATGCGCATCTCGAACTGCTCCCGGGAATCCTTGTCCACATGCGGCGACCTGAGTACGCAGTACTTCCGTATTTCAGTCGGCAGCGGAACCGGCCCGACAATTTTGACATTTTCGCCTTTCACAGCTTCCACAAGCTTAAGAACCGAATTGTCCAGAATTTTGTGGTCATACGCCTTCC
>JAQTRI010000324.1 GCA_028711905.1 Candidatus Wallbacteria bacterium
GGCTTTACCGATCCGTCCCATGCGTCCGACCCTGCCGGTCCTGTGGATGTAAGTATCAGCGCTGTCAGGAAAGTCCCAGTTGATGACATGGGTGACATGTGAGAAGTCCAGCCCCCTTCCTGCCACATCCGTAGCCACCATATACCTGATACGATTCTGCCTGAAACGCCTGATAATTGAGGTGCGCCTGTCCTGCGACATTCCACCGTGAATGCACTCCACACCCGAAACCTCTGCCCCCAGTTCCTTGTGGAGCCGATCCACACGGTGCCGGGCATTGCAGAAAATAATCGCCTGCCCGACATTCTCCTCCTTGAAAAGACTTATCAGCATGTTCATCTTCTGCCGCGGTTCCGCCATTATGAAGCAATGCTCTATGCTCTCCGGTGAAGCCTGTTCCTTAACCAGCGAAATGTATTCAGGTTCCCGCATGCACTCGTCCGCCAGCTTCCGGATGTCATCAGCCATAGTTGCGGAAAACAGCATGGTCTGATGTTCCCCAGTCACACAGGACAGGATAAACCTCACATCATCGATAAATCCTTCGTTCAGCAGTTCATCAGCTTCATCCAGAATGACGCACTTGACTGAAGGAAAATTCAAAGCTCCCTCGTACATGAGGTCAATCAGCCGCCCTGGAGTTGCCACCAGCACATGCACAGTTTTTTTCAGCCTTGAGATATTGAACTTGCGGTCAAGTCCTCCGAACATGGCGAAAGCGATCACTCCGGAATTGGCGGCAATTTTTTCAATCTCGCCTACATACTGGATGCACAATTCTCTTGTCGGCACAATGATCAGACCCTGGATGTCATTGACAGCGGGACTCACCATCTGCACTAATGGAATCACACATGCCGCAGTCTTGCCCGATCCGGTCTCAGCTAAGGCGCAAAGGTCCCTGCCGGAGAAGATCACAGGATAAGTCGCCTCCTGGATCGGGGTAAGATCCGTATAACCCATTCTTCTGAGAGACTCAAGAATATGATCCGGTAGATTCAGTTCTGTAAATTTCATGTTTCCCTTTCAATTTCCGTCTTTGCGGCGGCCTGAGAAAAAACCCAGCCGCGCTGTAACCACCAGGTCGGAGGAGAATATTTTAGCAGCAGCAGCTACCATCAAACCGAAAAATAAAACCATGTAAACCGCGCCGAAAACAAGCACGCGCTTCTGTCCGAATATCATGGCCGGCAGTCCAAGAAACGGGTAGGAAAATGGATTACCGTAAATTATGGTTTTGAGAATCGGAGACGCCTTTTCCACTTCCACGAACATCACCAGCATATACGGCAGCATGATAAGTGCCATCAGGGGTGTGATCAGTCCGTTAACAGTCTTGGTATTCTCGGCAAAAACACTCAAAATCACTGTCAGAGAAAGAGCGCAGAGAATGCCCAGAAAAACGATCAGTCCCAGAAGCAGGAAATCAGATGCCCCAAGTGAAACACCGATCTCCATGACAGCAATGGCAGTGTTTCCGGACAGCTCCACATCACCGTTGACATCAGAGGTTATGCCGCTCATGTAATTGTGGAACCCGGCTATGAACATGGCCACCATCATCAGCGAAACAATAGCCGCGGCAAGCATCTTGGCCAGGACAATGGACTGCCGGTTAACAGGGGTAGACAGCAGGGTTTCCAGGGTTTTGTCCTCTTTTTCTGCGGCAATTGCACCTGAGAGCATCTGCGCTGCCATGACGATCACCAGAAACAGCACCATGGGAATCAGACCGTTCTGCTTCATGAAAAACTGGAACAGATCCACAGGACTTACAGCAGCACTCTTTTCTCCGACTATGGTGAACTCCTGAACTTTCAATGGGTTCATTACAAGTCTCTGGCTTAATGCGGTTCCCGCACGCGATAGGTGTTCCCTGCTGAGAAAATTCTCCAGTATGCGAGTTGATTCATATCCCCTGGAAAATCTTCCGGAGTCGGACAGGGAAAAGTTCCGCACCCTTGTATGTAACTGAACCGGACACTTCCTGCCCGCAAGAAACTCCGCCTCAAAACCTGCCGGAATCACCAGGAAAATGTCATGCCGACCGTCTGTCGGCAATGAGGCGAAAACCGTGGCCGGATCAAGGGAATGGAACAGACTGACCTCAAAACTGTCCTTGAACGCTGCAAGGCATTGCCCGGATAAATCGGTCCCGTCCATGTCGCACAGGGCCAGAGGGGACGCCAGCTTTTCCAGTTTTTCGCGTTCCCCAGCCTCGTTTTTCATGACCGTACCCAGAAAATGGAACACTACCACAACCATGACCATGGGTAAAATCATCTGCAATGTCAGAAGCTCGCGCAGTTCCTTTTTCAAAAGCACCATGAATTTTCTCATTTTGCCACCTCGGCGAACACCTCTTCCAGATTGGCGGCAGCATACTTTTTCTTCAGTTCCGCCGGTGTGCCTGTCTCAAAAATAGTTCCCTGGTGGATAATTCCGACACGGTCGGACAGGTATTCGATCTCCAGCATGTTGTGGCTGGATAAAAGCACCGCGCTTCCTGAAGATGCGAATTCCCTGATCGTCTTGCGCACATCCAGAGCACTGAGAATATCCAACCCGCTCGTTGGTTCATCCAGGACAGCCAGACGAGGTGAAGTCATCAGAGCGCGAGAAATAAGCAGTTTGCGGGTCATTCCCTTGCTGTAGGTGCGGACCTTGTGATTCAAGCGGTCCCCCAGCCCATTGATAGCCTTAGCCCTGGAAATATACTGCTCCCGGACGGCTTGATCACCTGAAAACAGGCCGGCCATGAACCACAGATACTGCATACCTGTCAAACTCCGGTAAGCCCCTGATTCTTCAGGCAGATAACTGATTGATTCCCGTACTCGATCCGGATCTCCCCTGAGATCAAATCCAGCCACCTCGACCCTGCCGGCTGATGGTGACAGAATAGTCGAAATAATGCGAAGGGTCGTGGACTTTCCGGCCCCGTTCGGGCCGATCAGGGCAAAAATCTCACCTTTTTTCACTTCAAAGCTGATGCCTTTGACCGCGTGTATCTTTCCGTAAAACTTATCCAGTTTTTCGACAACTAAAGCCTGTTCCATCAAATGCTCACTCAACATTGATCCAGAAACTTTCGGAATGGCTGGAAAACTCCGGGGCATACATGCACTGGATATTGGCTATTCCCGACTGGTACCGCCCTCTATGCTGCACCATCAGGCTGTATTCGAACACAAATGTGCCCTTCGGCAGATACTCGATGAAAAAATGAGAAGCCGTGTCTTTTGTGGATTCGTAATAAGCCAGCCTGTCCTGATATCTCCATCCGGAGAGCACATTTTCAGGTTCAGTTCCACATCCGCGCATGTCCTTGAGATGCACATACTCCATGTCCCGATCGGTGCGCAGCTCAATTCTCACCTTCATGCGGTCTCCCACTGCCAGAATGTCACCGTGGCCGATTTGCGTCATGGTCTTTCCCTGCTTAGTGTCACGCTCAACAAACAAAGCCTTTTTCAAAGACAGGTTTGTTCCATGCTGTGTGACCTTTGTCATATCTTCCAGATACTGCCAGTGCAGTCCTCCCCAGGCGATTCCCGGGTCATGCTTTACCAGTTCTACTAAGCCATACTCCGGTTTGACGAGCGGACCTTCAATCCGCTTTTCATAGTATCCTGTGCCTGCCTCAGCCTTTTCCGGGGTCATGTTTTCTCCCCCCAGCCAGACCTCGACTAAGCGGTCGGATGCCAGCAGGTTCTCGCCGCGCAGCAGAAGCCCATAAATAGCGTCAGCCGTTGCTTTGGTGGTTTTCCAGTCTCTGGCCTGCTTCTGTTTCAAAAGCCAGACCTTGCAGTCTTCCATAGAGGATTTGTCATCTGAAACCTCGTCAAAGACTTCGATCATCAAAGCCTGGGTCTCGATCGGAGCCCGATACCACCACCATGAATCCTCGGTATCGCGCCAGTACATGCCAAGTTCCTCGTCACTGACACTGCGTTCCTTCAGCGAAGCCACAATCTTTTCTGCCGTGGTTTTATCACCGAAGCGCTTAATCCCCAAGGCGATGTGCCCATGAGACATGCGCTCCCCCATATCCAGCCAGTACTGCCGGGCCTGGGCCAGGAAATACTCCAGCGCTTCACGACAATTGGCCGCAACCGGCTTGTCGTCAAGGAAAAAGCTCCTGCCGTAAAGGTATAGAGCGATAGTCTGCGAAAGATTGTTACGATCCAGATGGTTGAATTTTTTTAAATCTTCGTAAGCCAGCCTCAGCCAGTTGTCCAAGTGGCCAAGGGCTTTGACCGCAGGGGCAGTATTTATGTCCACGCCCAGATGTTTCAGTCGTCCATAACCGGTCACGATGTAAAGCGTAATGTATGAGCTTGGCCTGCCTCCTGGAAACCATGGCCATGCTCCGTCAAACAACTGCATGTCGGAAAGCTTTTTTTCGGCGGAGGCCAAAGACACCCTCACTGTGTTGGAGTCGAACAGCAGACCGACTCGTTGTTTCGCGGCTGTTTCACCCTGAGCGTCCAGCACCCAGGGGGTTTCTTCCAGCAGCACATTCTTCAGCTGCTGGTTTTTTTCCAGGTTGGATTTCAGGGCATCAGTACCCTTCCACTGGTCAAACACCCTGCGGATCTT
>JAQTRI010000325.1 GCA_028711905.1 Candidatus Wallbacteria bacterium
AAATATAACAAGGTGCTGGGTACGGATTTCACCCTCAATTTTGACGATAAGTCCAAACAGGTAACCTGGAACGCCGAATATCTGAAGAACGAGCACGGCAGGTATGCAGTGGATCAACCCTCCAGGACCGCCGCTCATGAAGAAAGCCTGCAGATCGACGACAGCATGGGTTTTTCCACCAAGCTTAATTACAGGCATGGAAGCATGAAACTGGATTACGACTATTACAAATATGGCCGCTATTTCTGGATCGAAACTTCGCCGTGGTACAAGTGGAGATATCATTATGGGGCAGAGGCTTATGACTGGGACAACACACAGTACAAATACGCCGGCCGCGCGGCCAGCTATTTTCCGCTGAGTTTTGCCGAGCGTCACAACAGAATGAAAGCCTCTTACGACTTTGACCTGGGAGAAGGGCAGAAGGTCGTTACCGAGTATATCTATGACCGCCTGAGATGGGGAAATTCATACGAGAAAAAGGGTCAGCTGCACCAGTTCCATGTCTGGCCCGAATTTCATTCCAAGCTCTCAGGAGAGTTCATCGTGTATCAGCATTTCGATCCGGGAGATCAGCAGGGTCGTCTGAAGAGCGAGGTCAAGCTCTTCACTAAATTGAATGAAGACCGCAATACTAAGTGCGATTTCGGGGTCTGGACCGAACGGGATGTGGACAGCCTGGATTCTGCGCATCACGCCCAGCGCGGTGATGGTGTGTGGACTGAGTACAGTTACAACCACAATGACCGGGTGTGGGTGAAGTACTTCCTCAATTATAATCAGAACAAGATCAACTGGATCAATGACAAAGGTGTCAATGAGCAGAAGGACGATTCCAAGTTCGAGGTTGAGAGCAACATCGATCTGACCAAAATACTTAGCGCGTCAGTCAAGGCCCATGTCTACCGCGAATGGCCCAAAGAAGGGATCAGATCGCGAAGGTATTACTGGAAAGCTGTGTTCAACAACAATTTCACCTCCAATTTCAAGGGCAAATTCGGATACTTGTGGTGGCGCTGGGACGATGCCCCTTCAAAACACCATATCAATCTGGACCTTACCTATAATCCCGACAGTGTGACTGAGTTGCGGCTGCAATACTCTCCGATCAATGAAATTTATGGATACAGCTATTTTGAAGAGGAATACGATGAGCGGGAGTTTTATCGCTTTACGGTTTCGACGCAGTTCTGAGGTGTGAAAATGAAGATGTGGATCGGGTTTTTCTGGTTAGCGCTGATGAGTTCTTTACTCACCGGCTGCTTTCATCATCAATTGACCCCTCAGGAAAGCAAATGGCAGATCGCGATTTTTCTGCCCTATTCCAATCTCGCTGATGACGGGCAGTACAAACTCTCGATCAATAAAAGCTCTGAATGGGTTCTGGATCCGACCAACACGAGCACATACGGGGACAACTCTTTTGTTGAAGTGCCGATCGGCGGCCTGACCTATGAAGTGTCGGTCCGATCTACCCAGTTCCCTGGAAATCCTGTGATTTACACTCTTGATTTTGTCGGGTATTACAGCGGCTGGTCACTGGAAACAGCTACTCCATTTACGAGGATTTATTGACATGTTGAGAGTATGCGGAGCAACTTTAGTTCTGATTTTTCTGATCTGCAGCGGGTGTAACACCCGCCGTCTGCCGCCGGTTACTGAAAGCGGAGGTAAGGTTTATCTGTCGATGACCGACAAGCAGGGAGATGATCACGGACCAGGGCGCTATGCATATCCGGATGACAAGGCCGGTTTCATCGAGCGAGGAAGTTTCGACATTACGGATTTCCAGGTTTACGATGCCGGAAAAGAGGTTTACTTCAGGATCAGAGTGGCGGGAAGGCTCAACAACCCCGGCGCAGCGACTCTGCAGAACGGCTGGACATATCAGATGATCGATATTTACATTGATACCGACCGCATCACCGGCAGCGGATACCGCGAGGCTCTTCCCGGCCGGAATGTCGTGTTCGCCACTGAATCACACTGGGATAAAATGATTGTGATCTCACCGGCCGGAAGCGACAGGATGAGGCATTTCCTTTCCAACAAGCCCGAACATTTCCGGCTGCGCGAAATGCTCAACAATAAAACGATCATCGTGCCGGATTTTTACTTTGTCTCCCATTCCACCATCATTGCCAAGATCCTTAAACGAGACCTGGGAGAGCCGCAGGCAAACTGGGGGTATCAGGCGCTTATGCTTGGTTATGACGAATCAAACTGGGACCCTGACACCTTCCTGAACATGGAAGTGCGCACATGGCCCGATTACAAGTCATTCGGCGGGGGCGATGAATTTTCAGGCGACCCCAATGTTATAGACATGCTGGAGCGCGTGAACGGCGAACAGGAAAAACTGTTGTCATCTTACAGTTCTTATGCACACAGGGCGCGCAACGAGTACGCGATAGTTCCCATGATCTACAGCGGAGCACCGGTGACCAAGGCACAGATCCCTGTGGCTGAAGCATATTCAGCACCTGTTGAACCGGTATCACCCAGGAGCAAGTCTAATCAAGCCGCATCCGCATGCCGAAACAATATGAAAGAACTGCTGTTGCAGGCCGGTAAATACTGGCGGGAGCATCCGGATGATCTCAATGTGACTGTTTACGATCTTCTGCTTAACGGTTACATCGTGGAAATCCCGAAATGCCCTGCCGGAGGCAAATACGACATTTTCGGGGAAGAGGAAAATAAACTGCAGATCAAGTGCTATAACCCGAACGGCGAAGCGCACGGGATTCTCAAGGAGGACTCGCAATGAAAAAGATCGGCATTAAATTCGCGGCTGCGCTGGGAGTGATTCTGGTGCTCCAGGGTCAGGCACAGGCCACAACTTACAAGCAGGTGAGATTTCTCGGCCTTGGTGAAGCCACCTGTCGTTCGATCGCGATGGGGGAGGCGTTTGTCGCTGTATCTGACGATGCTTCAGGCGTGTTCTGGAATCCAGCCGGTCTGGCCAAGATCCCTTCAGGCACACGCTACGGCAATGTCATGCTTAAGGCTAATATGCGCAACGAACTGGCCTATGATTCCGTCTGTTTCAGCGGGCAGAGTTATGAAGACTATGACGAAGCCACTTTCACCATCGGAGATTATCTGGAGAACAAGCTCAAACCGCCCAAGGGCGAAAGAATTGTCCGATACAACTGGGGCTTTGGTGCTATTTCCGTTAATGGGGACGATCAGTTCCGCAACACCAACCTGGTGTTTGCGGCTGCACGCGGGTTCGATTCCGTATTCTGGCGGAAGAACTCCAGACTTTCCGGCGGTCTCAAGCTGCGCTGGTCCAATTACGACAATTATATGCTTGACAACCGCATCCGCGATTTCAACGAGACTACGCTGGGTATTGGAGCCATGTATGAATACAGCGATTTTCTGAGCATCGGGTTTACTGTGGACAATGTGTTCCGCGATGGTCCTTTCTACATTCCATCGATTGCCAGCCTGGGATTCGCCTTCCATGTTGACCCGACAACAGTTGTCGCTTGTGATGGATTCAATCTCGTTGACGCCAAGTCATTGGATAACATCAATCAGGATGACACAGAATTCCGCATCGGCGTAGAGAAATCATTCTTAGACAAGGATCTGACACTGCGTTTCGGCTCGAAGAACGGAAATTTGAATCTGGGTTTCGAGATGCGCATCACTGAGAATTTCAATGTTGAATACGCTTACATGGGTGATTACGACACTGATGTGAATCAGCACTTTGTGGGAGCTGAAGTCGTTTTCTGATCGTGAAACTGTGATTATAAAAGGCAAAGGCCCCTGCGAGGGGCCTTTTTCATGTCCGAAAAAATGTGCTATACCTTTTTGTATGGACGAATCAATGATTGAGAGGGAAATCTCACAGGAAGTCCGCGGCATATTCAGCGGCCTGAAAGCCTGGCTGAAGTATGCGGTGTATGTCACGCTGGTGCTGATCCTGCTGGCCGGAATTTACGGCCTTTACTGCCTCAAACACGGTGGGATAGTGCTGGGCTGTAATTTTTGCAGCGGCGAGTACCAGCCATTTTTTACATTTCATCCTTTCGGAGTTCACCCCAAAGCCTTGTTCACTAAAAGGATCGAGGGCGGCAGTGATCCGATTGCGGCTTACATTCCTGCCGGCTGGACCTTTTTCGTTGATTATGACCTGCAGCTCATTGAAGGTGTACTCAATCTTTCGATCAGCCCTTTTGGCGACTTTACAGGGAAACATTATCCCTATAAGGAAAAGGTGCGCGAATCAGGTTCAGGCAGGCGCGAGATACTGATCGAAAAGACCGGATGGTACATGTTCAACCATATGCCCTATTCGTTCAGAAGCCGGGAAAACGGCAGCAATTCGGGGAAATGGGACATGAAATACTCCGTGACCTGGGGCATCAGGCCGTAAAAGCGTATGCTTCGGCTTTTCAAGTTTAGCGTTTTTACCCGACCGGAAATTGTGTGACAACCATTATCCAACCATTATCAAGAATTGCATAGTTCGCACAAGTCAGTCAAAACCCTTTCAATCGCAGGAAAAAATAATCATGCTGGAGGGGACATAGAGCGGGGACATAGAGAGGGGACATAGAGAGGGGACATAGAGAGAGGG
>JAQTRI010000326.1 GCA_028711905.1 Candidatus Wallbacteria bacterium
TGCATAAACGCTGAACTATCCTTCAAAGGTTCCTTTGCTGATCGCTGTGCCGGCTTTGACCATTACAATTCCGCCTGAGATGACGGTATCCACTTCCAGAGTCTGACGATTCAGAAGAACAATGTCGGCATCGTAAAAAGGAGCGATTCTTCCTTTACCATGCAGGCAATAAATTGATGCCGGTGAAGAAGTTATGCTGCGCAGGGCGGTCTGAACAGGTAATCTCTCGTTTTTGACAGCTTTTCTAAAAGCCTGATGCAGGGCGGATACTTTTCCCACTTCCATGCGCAGAAGTTTTCCGTTGCCGTCAAAAATCGGAAGGCTGCCCTGACCGTCGGAACTGCATGTCACAGCTTCAACCCGTGCGCCGCTTTCTAAAAGAAACTTCAAGGATTTCTGGCAACTCAGTTCAGTGTCACCGCCGTCAGCGGTAAGGTCGATGTATCCGCCGTTTCTTACCCATTCCAAGCCGGCTTCCAGCAGATTCCGGTTGCGGTTGATATGTGTCGGGAGGAACTGATCAGCCCGGATCTCTGTATGTGTGACAATCCATTCCAGCTTTTCCAGTTTCTCATTCCCATTGCCCATATGAATGTTTACAATACCGGCTTTTCCCGAGAGCATGCCACCCAGCCTGGCCTCAGCGGCGACTTTGGCAATCTCACAAGCTTCAGGTTGGGAAGAACGGTGATCTGCAACTGCGATTTCACCGACTCCGATGACTTTATCGATCATCATGATGTCCTGTGTAATGCTGCCGGTTAAAGTTCGTACCGGCAATTGATACGATCCAGTGAGCGCGAAAGTGCTTACACCCTCAGATGAAAGCCCGTGAGCTTTTGCGATCAGAGACTGCATGCTGCGGGTGAAACCATCTGTGCCGAGGCATCCGATGACAGTCGTCACCCCTGACATGGTGATGTCAGACAGCATGATTTCCGGAGTTCTGGTGGTAAAACCACCTTCCCCGCCACCGCCAGTCAGATGGACATGGCAATCAATGAATCCAGGCACCACCAGATGGTTGGAGGCATCAATGACATCAATTTCACAGTGACTGATCGAGGCCTCGATATTTTCGCCGACAGCTGCGATTTTGCCTGCTGAGAGCAGAATATCTTTACGCCCCGAAGGGTCAGGACTGAACAATTCTCCATTCTTGATGAGACGAAACAAATCTCCTCCCGGGAAATTGGTTTAACACGGAAAATATCAATTCCCGGCCAGTATACAGCAATATATGGAAAGGTTCAAAATTCTTGACAACCATGATCCAGTTCGCTATTTTATGTAAAACGGGTGCGGAGGGCTTTATGCGGGAAGAGATCGAAAGGCAGATTGCGCAAAACCTGCACAGTTTCCAGTCCGCTCTCATTGGATGCGGATCATCACTGGAAGAGTATATCCAAGACACATACCTCAACAAATGGGACAGCGAGATTATTCTGGCGGCTATGAAGATCCGCACAACCATGATGGGTGAACTATATTCTTTTCTCACTGACGAAGGGCTGATCAATATTGAAAAAGTACTTCTTTCAATGATCACCGATCCACTGGCTCACGATATCGAACATACTCCCTCGGTCAGTTACAAAGGCCAGCAGTATGTGACCACGCACAGCATGATTTACAGCAAAATGCTCGCCTGCATCAACAAAAAAGTTAAGGGGATTTTTGTGGATTCACCGAACATCAGGCTGGAACTGGAATCCCCTATCCGTTTCCAGCGTGGAAGGTATCTCATAGACTTCAGCCAGATGGACATAGAAGTGCGCCGCAATCATAATCTGAGCTTTGAGGAATATCTGAACGACCCGGAGACAGTACGAAAAATTCTGGATCATGACCTGGAACTGGCGCTGAACTTTTTCGAGAGAATGCTTGTCAGGGTAATCTCCAGAATTGTTGAGCGCAATTCCGATGAACTCGCTTTTCTCGGCGTCAGGCTGCGTATTCCCACAATTCCATTCCCGGTTTTCGGGTATGACGGAATCCGGGATAAGTTCGGCAGACGCAGTCCTGAAAAGGAGATCGGCAAGGAAACAGACTCTCAATTCTTCTGGGTGAGGGGAATTCTGAGGGAAAATTACGACTTGGTTTATCCTTATCTGCTCAAGGACGGCAGCAAAGTCAAGCGCGAGGACATTACTTCAGATATGATTTACAACTATGACATCTGTGCCAAGAGCGTGCAGGCTGACGGCAGCGTTCTACCTGCTGTTGAAATCCTGTCCGGAGGCGTACGCGAGTGGATTTACGAGGCTATCATCGAACGCTTGATCGACAATAAGATACTGCCTTGTCGACCGGACATTCGCAACTGTTGCGTGGAAAACATTGACGAGATCGCAGGTTACGGTCCGTTTCTGATGATCGCTAAAATGCTCCGTCAGAATGGAAAACCATATTTTCCTGAAACATTCGGAGGCGGTCTGGGCATTGAGAGAATGCTTTATGCCATTCTCAGGGGGCCGAAAATTGAGAAAGTCGATGATGTGACTTTTTTTGGAAAAAATCCGGATTCACAGCAATTGTACCTTTTTTAACGGCCGTCTCTTCCCTATCCCTGCTTGGGTGGGATTCTCAGGAGAAGCGCATAGTGCTCTGGTGTTACGGCATCCTTTAACACGGAAAGAATAGTGTTTTTGGCTGCAGCGTCACTTTCGGTCAGGGATTTTATCGCAATGCGCATCAGCACAGGGGCATCAAAAGTTTTTGCAAATGCAGTGACTCCCGGCAGGCATTCTAAAGGTATGTGTTTTGTTCCTAAGAGGAGCGGGTAGAGCGAATCAGGGTCTTTGACCAGTGTTATGCCGGCAATGCATTTCTCAATGACTCTCGGAAAACGGAACATGCGCATCTGGACTAAAAAAAGATTACTGGTGAGACTTTCAGTTGGCATACGCAAAATGGAGTCGAAGATGCGGACAGCCAGATCATCCCCGGGAATGCGTGTGTCGCGGATACGCAGCATATATTCAAGAACCGAAGCAGCCTTTCTGGTGCCGATGTCAGCCAATGCATCCATGATTTCATAAAGAGTTTCAGGTTTGTCCCGGGACGGATTATAGTCCTGGGATTTTTTGGAGTAATAAGCGACCTGTTCATCTTTGTCGGCGATACAGGTTTTTTCCGCTCCGATAGACTCGAGCTGAACATGAACATAATTAACAGAAAGCTTTTTAAGCTGTTCGATGAAAACATTGCTCAGAGAAGTTCCTGATTTGAGCAGAACATTTCCGCGAACCACAACATGCTTGGCCAGTGTGTGACCAGGACGAAGCTTGCCGACACTTACAAGTTCCACTTTAGTGCTCCTTCAATTTTAGCTTAGTAAGAACGGCTGGCATTAGTGTTTATATATCTAAATTATACCCGAAAACAGCGCACAGATCAATTACTTGTTACCAAATAATTGGAGGTTCTGAGAAAGGAATGTGATCTTTTCGCAGGTTGAAAATGCAGGGTAGAGCGAGGTCTACCCTGCTGACTGTTACAGGCCCTTGTCAAGTTCGGCAATTACTTTGCCGGTAATGTCAATGCCACCGAAATACATGGCTTCTTTTTCCATGACAAAAGTGAGCTTTTCGCGTTCAGCAATCAGTTTGATTACACGATGGATTTCTTCCTTGAGTCCCTCAGTTTCCTTTTTTTCTATTGCTGAGAGTTCCTGCTCGAACTTGGCCCCCATTTCCTGGATTTCAGCCACCTTTTTTTCAAAGGCTTCCTGCTGGGTCTTACGGTCATTTTCGCTCAATTTTTCCAGTTTGCTCTGCAGAGACTGTTCTTCGGCTTCCAGTTTTTCCCTGGCAACATCAAATGTTTTCTGGCGGTCCTCCAGATGTTTCTGCATGTTCTGGTGGATCTTCTGGGCTTTTTTGCTGGTTTCAAGCACCTGACCCATACTGACGCATCCGATCTTGACCTCCGCGTAGAGAGACACGGTTAACACCAGCAGCAACAACGGCAGGAAATTTCTCATTGTTCACTCCTTTTGATGATTGTTATTGTGATATGATTTTATATGAGTCAGTTGAAAAAAGAAACAGTAATTAAATGCCCTCTTTTTTTGGAGTTATTGAGAGGCGTGCCTTGGGTTCAAATGTGATATTATTCTAAAATCAACAAACAGAAATAGTTCAATCGATAAAAATTTGGTAATAGGAGGAAAGCAATGTTGTACTATCTGGCGGGCCTGTTTTTTTTGTTCGGAACTGCAGATAGATGTGAATCTGCCGTAACCGGTTTAGCTGCGGAAAATCCTGCTTTCAGCGGAGTGGCTGATTTGGTGGATTATCCAGGTGCCGTGCCGGCTTTTTCCCAGGTCAATCACCTCAAGTTCCGCATTCATCCTATTGATACAATTGTCATTCACTGGGTGGGAGAAGGAACAGCTGACAGCGCGGTGCGCTGGTTTAAAAACCCCGCTTCCCGAGTTTCTGCGCATTTCGTCATTGACAGAAGCGGGCGCGTTTCACAGGTGATAAAGGTTCGCGATACGGCCTGGCATTGCACCAGACGCACTGATCCGCCGGGAGGGATGAACAATCCCCGCAGTATCG
>JAQTRI010000327.1 GCA_028711905.1 Candidatus Wallbacteria bacterium
AGTTTCAGTGCAATCCTCAAACTTTTTTAACTGAAAATACACCTCAGCCAGGTTGGACATGCAGAAATACTCCCACCTGCCACCATGATAATCATGCTGCAGACGGGAGAACACCTCAGCCGCTTTTTCATACTTAAGCTCCGCCTGATAACTGACTCCTTCCAGAGCTAAGGCTTCAGGATGATAAAAGATCTGGTCCGGAAACTCGGTTTTTACAGCAACGAACCACTTCCTGGCCTCACGGTTATACAGTTCAAGCCTGAAAAAATCACTATACACCTTCTTATACATGTCTCCGAGAATGCAGTTGGCCATCCCATGGCAGATATAGGACTCCGCGAGAACATCCCTGTTGGAGTGTCTTCTGTTTCTAATGATCTGGAAGGTATCGATGGCTTTGAACAACTCGCTCTGGGAATCCTGTGCGCTTCCGTCATCAAATCTGGCTTTTGCCAGTTGCATTCTGTTATAACCTTCCAGAAGCAGAATGTCTTCTCTCCCGACTATGCCGGTTTTCCCCTTTTCGCTCTGAAAATATGCTTCCAGGGATTTTTGGTAAAAGGATATGGCTTCAATACGATCATTCAGGCGGTACTGGCTGATATAACCGAGCACCTGCAAGGTCAGTCCCCTTAAAAATTGAACGATACCATCCGTCTCGCTCAAGCCGCTGACAGAGAGGTAAAAATCGAGTTCTTCCATTGCTTTTAAAAGAATAGTTGTTTGCTGATCTTCACTGCTGAGGCTGGCCAGCCATAACAGATTACAGATTCTGTTCGTACGCAGTTCAGGCTTCCCGGACTTGGCGGGAAAGTCTTTCAGAGCTTCATCAGAAACCGCTTTTTTAAGAAAGTAAACCTTTCTTTCACGATCTTTGGCAGAAAATATGATTCCTTCATAAAAACCGGGATTGCTTTTGATCAGCTTTGTGACAAACCGCATTTCCATTTCCAGAGGGGGCAACGCGCCGGTAAAATAGTCGAAAAGCCTTGATTCTTCAGGGCCGGATGCAACAGATGACAGAGAAAACGCGCATAAGAAAAGGAACATTAACCACAACTTACCGGATCTATTCAGCATTGAAGCTACACCATTCAACATATTTTCAGCACCTGTTTCCCCGCCATTTCGTCCCTGGAAATAAGGTTGATCACGAACATCACCAGCATCATCTTCAACTCCTATCGTCCGGCGGATCATTCAACTCAATCTTTCATGAAAGGTCGCAAACCGCTCTTTCAGGAAAATTTTGACTTCTTCGTCAAGAAGAGCCAGCCCGGGGTCTGTCTCGATGTAATCTGCAGCAGCAGTGCGGGCTTTCTTTAACAAGTCCTGATCCCGCAAAATATCAGCGAAACGAAAATCAAGCGCTCCGTGCTGCCTCTCCCCGAGATATTCTCCCGGTCCGCGAAGTCTCAGGTCCGCCTCGGCCAGAAGGAATCCGTCATTCGTACCTGCTACAGCGGCCAGACGCGGATTCTGCACATCACGAGCAACAAGTATGCAGTATGACTGCAGGCTGGACCTGCCGATCCTGCCTCTGAGCTGATGGAGTTGCGAAATGCCGAAACGCTCCGGATCGAGAATAATCATCACAGTTGCCTCTGGTATGTCTATCCCGACTTCTATAACTGTCGTGCATACCAAAACCTGGATCTCGCCATCACGGAACTTTTTCATGATCGTGTCCTTCTCCACTCCTTTCATCCGACCGTGAAGAAGCCCGATGGACAAATCCGACAGACAGGCTTCTGAGAGCTCCCGCTTGATCCCCTCGACATGACTCAGAGAAACTTTTTCAGATTCATCGATCAAGGGACAGACAACAAAAATTCTGTGCCCTGCTCTTGCCTCATTTCTGACAAAGTCATAAACCCGGTCGAGCTGCTCCGGGGTTCTAATCGCAGTCCGCACTGGTTTGCGGCCTCCGGGGAGTTCGTCCATTGTCACGACATCCATTTCTCCATAAAGCGTCAGGGAAAGGGTCCTTGGGATCGGGGTAGCTGTCATTACGAGAAGATGCGGATTCTGGCCTTTCTTCTGCAGTTTCAATCTCTGCATCACGCCGAACCTGTGCTGTTCATCAATCACAGCTAATCCAAGAGAGTAAAAATCAACACCCTCTTCCAGAAGAGCATGGGTTCCAACCAGGACATCGATCTGATTGCTTTTCAGATTATCCAGGATTTTCTTTCTTGCTGATCCTTTGACACTGCCGGTCAGTAGCCCAACAACAGCAAGGCCTTCAAGATCCCTGCACAAATTAGCATGTTGCTGTTCAGCGAGCACTTCGGTCGGAGCGAGAAAAGCCGCCTGAAAACCAGAGTCGACCGCTCTCAGTAATGAAAGAAGCGCAACCACCGTCTTGCCTGCTCCAACATCCCCCTGGAGCAGAATTCTCATGGGTTTGCCTGACGCCATTCTTGACGCGATTTCCTGATCCGCCTTTTTCTGTGAACCAGTCAGTTTAAAAGACAGCCTCTGTACAAGAGCATCCTTTTTTTTGGAATCAGCCCTGATCAAGGGTGAAGACTGCTTCCCGGTTTCGCATCTGTTGAAAAGCACACCCAGCTGGAAATAAAAGAATTCTTCAAAGGCAAACCTTCTGTTGGCAGCTTCTGCCAGAGCTTCTGTTTCAGGAAAATGCAGATTTCTGAGAGACTCTTCAATTCCGGTCAGAAGACACCTCTGCCTGACATGACCTGGCAGCATGTCGCGCACTTCAGGAGCATCATCAAAAAGACCTGTGATGCACCTGCGGACAAAATGCTGATTAACTCCCTCTGACAAAGGATAAACAGGCAGGATTTTTCCTGATCCCTCTCCCTGATCTTCGATGTTTTCAATGGCCGGGTGCACTATCTGCAGTTTACCCTTTCTGCTCAGAATCTTGCCATAAGCAGTGATCATTTCTCCTGTCTTAAGCGATTCCGCGAGATAATTGCGGTTGAAAAAAATCAGTGATATCCTTCCGCTGTCATCTGACGCACCAATCTCTAATAGTCTTCTGCCCCGTGGCCTCATCTGTCTCACACCGATCACCTTCAGCTTCAGCAGAACGATTTCGCCGGCTTTCGCATCGCAAATGCGCCTGATGTCACCCTGGGCTATGTATCGCGCCGGACGGTAAAACAAAAGATCACCCAGATTCTCAATTCCGAGCTGTAAAAGCTGCCCCGCTCTTTTCGGGCCAATGCCCTTCAGAAAGCGGATTTCTTTGTTTAACTCCGGCAGAGTAGTATAGGGCAGCATTGTTTCACCAGTATTCAGATTATCCGGTGTAGGGGCGCAGCATGCTGCGCCCCTACAGCAGCGATTCTATTCTACACCCAATCGTATCCAAACGAAAAACGGCCGGTTACCCGGCCGTTTTCCTATTATGGAACCCCCGTTAGGTTCAGCGCAAAACGCGCTTCACTTTTTCCATTATGTCTTGATATTTTTCCGCGCTGAACTCCTCTTTGCCTTTTGCTAATTTTTCATCTAAATCCTTATTAACGATGTAGGTTGTTACTAAAATAACCATTTCTGCTCGACTGGATTTAGTTGTTTTCCTTTGAAACAAACTACCAATAACAGGCAGTTTATTAATAAATGGTGTGGTTTCGTGCAAATTCTCTGATCCCTCAGAAATCAGCCCACCGATAACAACCGTTTCACCATCTTTTAACCTGATTAATGTATCAAAGGCTCTGTTTTCAACGATATCAGGATAATCAGTACGAAGCCCTGTTGGTCCTAATTTGTCATATCCGGTATATGCTGATACGGCATCGACCTCTTTTCCTACTTTCTCTGTTTGGTCTAAGCCTATTTTCATGGTTATTTCATTTTCTCCATTTACAAATGGCGTTACAACCATTTTAATTCCAGTTTTTTCTTTTTTTAGTTCCCACAGATTCACAAGCATTGTAAACTCTTGTGCGCTTGTGCCTGAATTTCCAACAACACTGGTATAGTCTTTCATTGTTACTTCAACTCTTTCAGCATATTGAAGGGTTTGTATTTTTCCACTATTAACGCTTGCGCTCTGCCCATCAACAACGCGTATTGTTGGATTGGATATTGTTTTTAACATTTTGTTGTTTTCGAGAAAATCAAGCGTTGCATCAAGCTCAATTTTTGACATGTTGCCAAGCTTTTTTAATTCTATTTTATCGGAATTGCTATCGAAGGAAGGTAATAGTCCCAACTTTTCGTTGATTATTTTATTAATGTCCATTATTTTTACAGCTATGAGCACTTGCGGACGCTTTACATCAAAGTCATTGATCAGTCTTTCAATAAGCTTGAGATTTTCCTCAGTTTCAAATGCTAATAGAGCCATCACTTTACGACTCGGTAAAATCGTACCTTCTTTTGTTTTTATATCAGCCCCTTTTACAACAGTTTTGTCATCGAGAACACTGACCTTTTTCTCAAACGGAGTCTTTTTCTGAATTGTACTACCTGCATTCGGCAGAGATGGATCCATGCTCTTTGAAGTCAGTCTCTCTTCAGCTTCAAGTTTGGTAAGTTCAGCGTTTTCCTTTTTTTCGCGAAGCATCTCTTCCTTGGACAGGG
>JAQTRI010000328.1 GCA_028711905.1 Candidatus Wallbacteria bacterium
TGTCCGGTCTGGTAGAGGCTTCCCGCAAAGGCGAGGCTAAGAAAATCAGCGTAGTGTGCGCTCATGACGAAGAAGTGCTGCTTTCCTTGAACCACGCAGTCAAAGAAGGCATAGTGAATCCGATTCTTGTTGGAAAGAAAAAGGAAATCGAAGCTCTGATCAGCAAACTCAAACTCGATCACTTCACAGCAGAAATCATTGATTGCGACAATGATGAAAAATGCGCTGAAATCGCAGTCAAACAGGTCAATTCCGGCCAGTCGCAGCTGCTGATGAAAGGTCTGATCGCCACCTCGACATTTTTAAAGGCCGTGCTGAACAAAGAGTGGGGACTGCGGCTTGGCGGTCTGCTTTCCCATGTGACGGTTTTTGAAGTAGAGGGCTATGATCACCTGTTCCTCCTTTCGGATGTGGCCATGAATATCGCGCCTGATCTGAATCAGAAGAAAATGATCATTGAAAATGCCGTTGCCATCGGGCATAAGCTCGGTATTGAAAAGCCGAAGGTGGCTCCATTATGCGCTGTGGAAGTGGTCAATCCTGATATGCCGGCCACTATCGATGCCGCAATTCTTTCGAAAATGGCTGAACGCGGACAGATCAAGGGTTGCCTGATCGACGGTCCCTTAGCCCTGGACAACGCGGTTTCTGTTGAAGCCGCTAAGCACAAAAAAATCACAAGTCCTGTGGCCGGTAACGCCGACATTCTGCTTGCTCCGAACATTGAATCCGGTAATGTGCTTTATAAAGCGCTTGGTTTTTTTACAAGCGCCAAGATCGCTGCAGTGATCACTGGAGCCAAAGCCCCGATTGTGCTGACATCCAGAGCTGATACTGACGAGACCAAGTTCAATTCCATTGCTCTGGCCTGTGTGCTTTCATAAGCGGGGCCGGTGATGAAGTGGAAGGATATCAGAGATCGGGCCGCCGGGATCGGCGGATTTACAGTCGCTGTTGCGCGCGCTGATGATGAGGTTGTGCTCAAAGCCCTGTCTGCCGCGAAGAAACAGGGAATAGCCGATGCCCTGCTGGTTGGCGATCGCGGAAAAATCGAATCCGAGATCGAGCGGCAGAAAATCAGCGAAAAATTCACAATCATTGATTCCGCCGGGGACGAAGAGACAGCAGCCGTGTCAGTGGAACTGGTGCGCAATGGCCGGGCCCAGGCCCTGATGAAGGGCATGATCCCGACATCGACACTGCTGAAGGCCGTGCTGGATAAAGAAAAAGGCCTGCGCAGCGGAAAGCTTCTCAGCCATATCCTGGTGGCTGAACTGCATGGCCGGCTGATGCTCGTGACTGACGGGGGCATGAACCTGTATCCTGATCTGGAGCAGAAGGTCGGCATCCTGGAAAACGCTGTGGCTGTTGCTCGCAAGCTGGGTATTGATCTTCCGAAAGTTTCGCCGCTCTGCGCGGTTGAGGTCTGCAATCCCGACATGCCGGCCACCCGGGACGCGGCAATCCTGTCGAAAATGGCTGAACGCGGGCAGATCAAAAACTGCCTGATCGATGGCCCCTTAGCCTTGGACAATGCCGTATCGGCTGAAGCCGCAAAGCACAAGAAGATCACAAGCCCTGTCGCCGGATCTGCCGATATCCTGCTGGTGCCGGAGATCGAATCAGGAAACATCCTCGGAAAGTCCCTGATTTATTTCGCCCGCGCCGAAGTCGGCGGTCTGATCGCCGGGGCAACGGCCCCGATTATTCTTCTGTCCCGCGCGGATGACGATGCCACCAAGCTCAATTCCATCTGCTTAGCTGGTGTGCTGAACCGCGCCTGATCCATATTGCCGGAAGAGAGTAGATAGTGCCTGGCCCTTAAAAAAACCAACTCATCCGGAGGTGTCATGGAAAAGTTTCGTGTGCTGGTGATCAATCCAGGCTCGACCTCTACAAAAGTGGGCGCATTTGATGGCGAAGAAAAGCTCTTTGTCGAAACCATCAGGCATGATCATCTGGAAATCGAAAAATTCGAACGCATCATCGACCAGTATGAGTTCCGCGCCCGCATCATAGAAAAGATGCTGTCTGACAGGGGCCTTGGCTTGGACACTTTCCACGCCATTGTGGGACGCGGCGGTCTTCTCAAGCCTGTTCAGGGAGGTGTGCTGGCAGTCAACGCGACCATGCTTAAAGACCTGAAAGAGGCCAAAAGGGGCGAACACGCCTCGAATCTTGGCGCGATCATTGCCTGGGAACTGGCCTCCAGAAACAGCATTCCCAGTTTTATCGTCGATCCGGTCGTGGTGGACGAAATGGAACCTGTGGCCAGGCTTTCCGGTCTGCCTGATATTGAGCGCATCTCCATTTTTCACGCTCTCAATCAAAAGGCCACAGCCCGCAGAGCGGCTCGCGAGCTGGGAAAAAAGTACGAAGAAGTCAACCTGATCGTGGCCCATATGGGTGGCGGGATCTCTGTCGGCGCACACAAACAGGGACGGGTTGTGGATGTGAATAATGCATTGAACGGGGACGGACCTTTTTCTCCGGAAAGAACTGGGGATCTGCCGGTTTCAGCTCTGGTGAAGATGTGCTATTCAGGTAAATTCACGGAATCCGAGATCCAGAAAAAGATCAAGGGCAAGGGCGGACTGGTCGCCTATCTCGGCACTGCCGACGGCAGGGAAGTTGAGAAACGCATCGATGACGGTGATGCAAAAGCGCGGCTGGTGTTCGAGGCCATGGCCTATCAGGTGGCCAAGGAAATCGGCGCTATGGCGGCTGTGCTTGGCGGTTCAGTAGACGGCATTGTGCTCACCGGGGGATTAGTGTACGACAAATACATTCCAGGATGGATCGAAGAAAGGGTTTCCTTTATCGGCCGTGTTTTCCGCTATCCTGGAGAGGATGAGATGGAAGCTCTGCGCGATGGGGCTCTCCGGGTTCTGGGCGGGGAAGAGACGGCTAATGAATATTGTTGAGGATCGCAGGGTCACTGTGATCAGCGGGGCTTTCGGTACAGGCAAGACCGAGGTGGCCATTAATATCGCTCTGCATCTGGCTATGGAAGGGGTGAAAAACCTTTTTCTTGTCGACCTGGACATAGTCAATCTGTTTTTCCGATCCAGGCAGAAGGCCGAAGCCCTGCGAGAGAAGGGAATCACCGTGATTTCCAGTCAGGCAGGGATGGAGAACGCCGACCTGCCGGCCTTGTCTCCGGCTGTCCAGGGCTGCTTTGACCGGCTTGACAGCACAGTGATTGTCGATCTCGGGGGGAGTGATCTGGGCGGGATTGTACTGTCCAGATTCAACACATTTTTCCAATCAGAGGACTGCAATCACTGGCTGGTGGTAAATCCATACCGACCGTTCAACGAAAAGAACGAAGACACTGTCACTATGGCTGAGCACATAGCCGGGCGCGCACGCCTTGGCATTACCGGCATGATCGCCAACCCGCATCTTCTTTACGACACGACAGACACAGTCATAGAGGAAGGTTTTGAGCAGGTGCGCCGGATCACCCGCTGGCCGCTTAAATTGCTGACTGTCATGAGCGGGTTCAAAAAACCTGATAACTGTGTCGTCCAGGTTCTTGAAATGAGCAAGCAGATGAACCAGCCGTGGGAAGAAAACGGCATTGTTATGCACCGCAAGCAAGCCTCTGCAGTCCGGAAGGCAGATGCAGAAAGGTGAATCTTGAAGAATGAAATAAACGGAGGGGGGATTCAATGGCAAAGATCGTGATCATGGAGGAAGTTTGCAAGGGATGCGGGCTGTGTGTCCGTATCTGCCCGAAAAAGGTAATTGTCATCAGCGAGAAGCTTAATGCCCAGGGGTTCCATCCTGCCGCATACACCGGAGAAGGCTGTATCGGGTGCAAATCCTGCGCTCTTACCTGTCCGGACTCGGCTATTGAAGTGTTCAAGTGAATTTTTTGGGGGGAAAATGAGTAAAAAAGTTTTGATGAAAGGCAACGAGGCGATTGCAGAAGCTGCGGTTCGTGCCGGATGCAGGCTGTATTTTGGCTATCCGATCACTCCACAGAGCGAAATTCCTGAATATATGTCCCGTGTTCTGCCCAAGGTCAAGGGTGGCGCTTACATCCAGGCGGAAACCGAGGTGTCTGCGATCAATATGGTATATGGCGCTGCAGCTACCGGGAACAGGGCTATGACCACATCTTCTTCGCCTGGTGTCAGTCTGATGATGGAGGGGATTTCCTACATTGCCGGCGCTGAGCTGCCTGCCGTGTTAGTCAACATCATGAGGGGCGGCCCGGGGCTGGGCAATATCAATCCTGAGCAGGCTGACTATTTTCAGGCCGTCAAAGGCGGTGGGCACGGCAGCTACCGGCTGGTGGTGCTTGCGCCATCATCGGTCCAGGAAATGGCTGACCTGACTTTCGATGCTTTTGATCTGGCGGACAAATATCGTAATCCAGTGATGATTGTCGCTGAAGGCAACCTGGGGCAGATGATGGAACCGGTTGTTTTCCGCGAGCCGCTCACGACACTGCCTGACCATTCATCCTGGGCTCTGACCGGCAAAAAAAACCGCGAACCTCATATTGTGACATCTATTTATCTCCAGGCCGAAGATATGGAGAATTA
>JAQTRI010000019.1 GCA_028711905.1 Candidatus Wallbacteria bacterium
GAAAAGACGGCCTTCCCATCGAGGCCAAGCTGAACTTCGGAAAATCCGTCAGCCGGGCTGTCCGCTCCTTTGGCATCGGGAATGAAGCCTGTGAGTTTATGATCGCAGGCCTGGAAGGCAGAAAGCGGGCATCGTGCGTTTATCCCTGGGAATTACGCGAATTGTGCTGAGGCCGCATTCGGGCGAACGCCTACCGTACGGGCGAATGATTACCCTGAACTGTTAATCGGCACAGCCGATATTACAGTTCATGGGCCCCTACCCATTACCAATCACCTATTACCGTTCACCAATCACCAATTACCCCCCTACGCTTCGCTCCGGGGATAGTCATCCGTAGCTCGCAGTAGCTCGCACGGCTGACTACCATTACCGTTCCCGAACATTCCCGCATTCGGGCGAACACCGTTCGCCCCTACCCATTACCTGTTACCCATTACCGTTTACCCTCAATAGATCCCCTGGGCAAGACGCGCTATAGCGCGTCTCTACAATTCATAATTCCTATAACCTACAACCTATAACCTATAACCAATAACCAATAACCTATTACCCCTTACCACTTCACCTGCTATACTAATTATATTATTACTCTCCAGGAGGACCTATGCCTCGAAAACTGTTTTTGACGATTCTTCTGCTGGCAGTGGTGGCGTTTTCACCGGCAGCGGATTATACAGCTGATCTGGACGACGCAGCTGGCAACAGCAGATTCGTTTTCCGGGACAGCACTGGTGTTGCCGAGCAGGGGTGGATCGACTCAGACGGCAACATGGTGCTCAAGGGCGGGATGCGGATAGATGCTGCAGGGGTCGAAAACGCGGTTGCCGAAACCCTGATCGTGGACGGCAGTGTCAGTTCCCCTGTATTCCAGGGAAGCGGCGCGGCAGTGACATTCGGCAATGTCGGTTTCGCCACCACAGTTACAGGAACAGGCATGACAGTGGTGCCGACGGCCTGGACTGCCTCGCCCGTGATTTCCGGCACCACGGAAATAGCGGCGTCCAGAGGCCTGATCGTGGACGGCACGACATTGTTTGTCAGCGGCACCACCAACAGGGTGGGAATCGGGACGAACGCGCCTTTATCAGCCTTGGACGCTCGAGGCACAGTGACCTTCAACGAGGACGGGAATGCAGCCTATCATGTGCGCATGGAAAGCGACAGTGACGCCAACATGTTTTACTTGGACGCGACAGGCGCAGGCGAACTGGGCATAGGCACGAACTCGCCTAACGCCAAGCTGGATGTCAACGGCGGAACAGTGATCAGGGGAGGCGTGCGGCTGGATTCGGCGGGTGTGGCCAATGCCGTGGCAGAAACGCTCATAGTGGACGGCAGCATGAGCATAGGATCAGGAGCTGCGCCGACAGCAGCTCTTGATGTGCGCGGCGCAGTGACCTTCAACGAGGATGGGAACGCGGCATACCATGTGCGCATGGAAAGCGACACAGACGTCAACATGTTTTACATGGACGCGACCGGCGCAGGAGAACTGGGTATAGGCACGAACGCGCCGAACGCCAAGCTGGATGTCAACGGCGGAACAGTTATCAGGGGCGGTGTGCGTCTGGATTCCGCGGGAGTGGCCAATGCAGGTGCTGAAACGCTCATTGTTGACGGGTCGATCAGCATAGGCACAACGAACAGCTACGGCTTGTTGACATTAGTGGGCGGGGCTGCTCCGCTGGGCGTGCTGGCTATGGGCGAATGCACAGCTGCGCCTGCATTAACTGCCAACTATGGAAAGTTCTATGTGAGTTCCGGGAACAGTCTCCCTTACTTTATGGCTGATTCAGGCCAGGCTTACATGCTGGTGCCGCAATATTTGCTGATATTGGATTCTCCTGCTTCGGCTACAAGCGGGGGTGCCTCTGTTGCAGGATGGCAAAACTCTTTTGCAGGACGGACACCGGTATTATCGGTAAATGAGGTTGGTGCCGCAGTCACTGTTGCGGCTAATACTTTTACTTTGCCTGCAGGAAAGTACTGGTTTGATATCAGTGTTCCCGGTTACAGGACGAATGTTTTCAGAGCGCGTCTTTTCAACTCGACAGATGGAACTTACATCTATGGCAGTAGTGAGTATCATCGCAACCAAGCAACTTACGAGTTAAGCGGCATTAGAGCTTTTATCAAAGGATGTTTCACTATTGCTGCGGCAAAAGCATTTGTTGTGCAGACCTATTCGGGTATAGCGATTGCTAATGGCCTTGGATATCCTTCTTCCTCTGGAGTTCCTGAGGTATACACGATAGCAGAATTTATCAAAGTGCAGTAATAAAGGTGGCAAGCGTGGTAAGCGGACCGTATCTACACTTTTGACAAAACGGGATAATATTGGCATGAATAGAGGGAAATCGTGACTGGGATATTTATGGAAGAGACTAACAGTTCAGCCGGCTATAGCGTACTCACATGACCTGGGATTTTCCATTCTTCGAGAAGCCTCGAGGATTTCCAGTCCTACAATGTTTCCATTGCTGTCATAGTCGATAATCACTCCAGGTTTGTCCTCGTCACTCTCATGCACCGCTGTACAAGTAAACAGTATTTTCAGCACATCCACTTCCGGGTCGTATTGCACTTTCATCAAGGTCTCCAGTATTTCTTGATTTTGCTTGTCCGATAGGCTGTAACGACAGTCATCGGAACAGCACGGACATTTACGATTACTCTTACCAGATATTCTTTTCCATCAGCGAGTATCTTTCTTGATTGATAAGCTTACAACCCGCCGTATTCTGGAACCGTCTGGTCCGGGGCATTCAATACTTTCCTGATGACGCTTTCGGAAAGTCCACGGATTTCCATTTCATGGATCATGGATCGCGTGATTGGAAACAATGGACGGGGGGGACGGTGCTTTACTTTTTGACTTTCGTTTCAGGCGCAGCGCTGAACCGGTTCTAAAATCTTTCCGTATGACTTACCTATCTATAACGCCACACTTTCGCTTTGCCGATCATTGGTTACTGATCACCACAGGGGGAATGACGCGAAGATGATGAAATAATGCTGCTTTATTCAGGCAGTATCAAAGAGCGGGCTTCATCAGGGAACAGCCTCTGGAGCAGGTCGGCAGCTTCCCGGCACTTGGAGATCACTTCTTCGCAGGTGATTTCCAAGCGAACCAGGGGTGGGTAACGGTTCGCGATGTAGAAGGCTGATACTTCTTCACAGAGATCGCGAAAAGCCTCCAGTTCCGGTTGCTGCACGCAGGCTTCGTTCAGCAGAGTGTCAAGTTCATGGATCTTTTTCAGCTTCCATCCGTTAACCAGCAAATAGGCTTTTAGAAATTTTTCCAGGGACTGTTGCAGGAAAAAGGAAGCGGCTTCAGGGTCGTTTTCTGAAAGCATGATCAATATCCGCCCCCAGTCTTTTAGAGCAGACTGTTTCCACTCGTTCAGAAATTTCGGCTGATCTTGGTTACTCATCAGAGAACGATACCTTGTTCGAGGATACTGAGCACAAAAGGATCTCCGGCAGAACATCTTGATTCAAACTCCATCGGATTCAGCCCGATAGGAGATATCGTCAGACCTTTGCTGAGATCACGAACAGCTTTTTTTATGGCAGCGGTTCGTTCATGGAATTTCTGTTCTGTCGAGTAAACGACCAACAGGTCGATGTCGCTGTCTTGGTCTGAGGTCCCGGATGCACAGGATCCGAAAAGAATCACCTTCTGGACATTGAATGTCGAAACAAGACGGTCATTAATCAGACGAATACGGTGAAATATTACATCAGTCATAAAACATTTCCTCAAGTAGAACAGCATGATAGCATGAAAAATGAAGCCCAACAAGTGCGGAAAAACGGGGACGGAGGCGGACAGGGGACGGTGCTTTACTTTTGACTTTCCGGTACTAAGCTGGGGTCGGTTCAAATCGAGTCTTTTGCCTTTGTCACAACCTGTTCGAATTCCTTACAACTGACAATCCTGATCTTTCGAAAAGGGTTCATTCTGATTAAATCGCGATCCCCGGTAACAACATATTCAGCTTTGCCGTTAACAGCAATGTCCAGAATGAAGTTGTCCTTCTGATCCGTACAGTCATCGACTTGCTCGATGATTTCAGCAATCTGTTCGCCTGAGGTCAAAAGTTCAATCACCGAACTTGAAATGTGATCTTTCAGACTCGACAGAACTTTGCCGATCAGAAAACTGATCCAGATATTGGTGTCGAAAACGATTTTCATTTTCTGAGGTTTTTTCGCACTTTTTCGACTTCAGAAGTGATCTCGCCATGAGTCAGAGGAATGTCCGACATCCTGTCCGTGAACTTTTGCAGTCTGGTAGCTAAGGTTGACTGATCCAGATACTTAGATAGCCTTTCTTTTTCATCTGGCGAGAATTGGTCGATCATTTCAAGCACCTGGTTGAATTCAATGCTTATAGTTGCGGGCATTTGCTCCTCCATCACAAGGTTTTCAATGCAATTGTAGACTATCGGACTGTTTTCGGCAACCGGGGGAAGATACGGTGATGTCTTAACTATCTCGCCACATCTCCGCTTCCGCGCTTTGCCGCTTTAAGCTTGCCCGGTAAGCTGACGAGCAATCGTCAAACGGTGATCAACGATTGCATCCGAAAAGAGTGAAGATCAGATACTCTTTTTCGACTTTCAAGTGTCCGGTCAGTTCGCTCAGAATGTGATTCAAGGTTCCGACCTTGATGGGATTATGTGCAGGGACAGTGATGCTGTGCCTGGAACCTTTTACATTCCTTGTCAGGCGAATATGGCTGCCGGTTTGACGCGAGATTTCGTAGTTGTATTTTTTCAGAGCTTCGCACAGTTCTCTGGCGGAAATATCACGGGGGATCTTAGGCATATTTCAGAATTTCTTCGCGGACAAAATGAAGTCTGATGATTCCGGGTATCGAATCAGAACCGTCAAAATGGCATTTTAAGGCATCTACAATATTGTTTTTCAGTTCTTCGACTGTATCACCCTCGGTAAAAATCGAATGCCCGATCGCCTGGGCGTTGTAACCGCCATCAAAGTCCTCTTCGATCAGAAAGACGATTTCCTGCATGGAACCTCCAATGTTGTCATTATCAGTCATTTCCGGGTTGGAGTCAAGGGTACAGCGTACCGTAGCTGAGTATTTGACAAGACAGGTGAAGATTTCCCGCGTTACCCTCAATGTATCCCTGTGATGAGACGCAATGCATTGCGTCTCTACAATTCATACCATCATTAATCATACCTTCGGGATTCGCACGGCTATCCGTAATTCAAAATTCATCATTCATAATTCCGCAAAACCCAGCACCGATCACAGTTCACTGGCAGAGGGTTATAGGTTGTAGGTTGTAGGTTACAGGCAGGAAGGGAGAGGTCCTTTCCGCAACTTAGAACTTGGAACCTAGAACTTATAACCCGTATAAGCGCTCTTGTGGTAAAGAAGGGAAGCGGGCAAGCGGATATATGGCAATGTACGATGCAGGGGTCGAATTCAAATCGCCCCGCAACTATTTAACTTTCCGGTACACATCTTTCCTGTTCTTGACGGCCAGAAACAGAATGACCCTGGTCTCAGAATCGACACTGTAAACGATTCTATAGTCACCGACCCTCAGCCTCATGATTACGCCGGCGGCCGAACAGGCTTTCAGCTTCTTCACTCCTGCCCGGAACGGATTCTCAAGAATTCTGTCGATGGCCTGCTCGACTGATTCCAGAGCTTCATCCGGCAGTTTTTCGATGTCTTTTTTAAGGCTGCGGACAAACTGAGGCTTGTATCTGGAATTCATCGCGTGGTTTTTCTGCGTAATAGTTGTCTGATTTCGCGCTCGTCCACCCTGGGCTCTTCCAGCCTTTTTTCAGCAAGCACCAGATCGTCTTCGTCTTCAGTGAATTCCAGAAGTTTCTCTTCAATGATTTTAGCAAGCAGGAAATTTTTCTTCATGCCGCGGCTGTCGCAGTATTGATCGAACCTGAGTTTCAGCTCCTTAGGTATTCTAATGCCGAGGGTAACACTTTCCATTTTGCCTCCGAAAACGCTATCAACATACAGCAAATTCTACCTATTGACTGCAAAGTAGTCAATAGGGAGCGGAAATTGCAGATAGCCGTGCAGGGGTAGAGAATGATCTCACCGTAGGGCGTGGGACGGTAAGAAAGATAACGGGGATGTCTTACCTATCTCAACAGCCACATCTCCGCTTCCGCGCTTTGTCTCTTGACCGTTTACTGATCTCCGATTACTGTTCTCTGCCTGACCGGAATAATTCTCCAGCAAATAATATAGATATCTATATATATTGTCTGGCCGCTCAGCAGGCAGTCAAAAATTAATATCCCGGAATGTTCAGTAATAATAAACGACTGCAAATAAAGGATTTTAAACTGTCAAAAAACAAATTTTTCAGAAATTCGCAATCCTGATTTTCCGGAATCCGGCCTCAAAAACTTTTTTTTGGAAAATCCGCGACACAGGTTTTTGAGATCAGTCCAAATTAACCACTCAACCAGCCCGGACTTCTTCCGATACATAAGTAATCGCGCCGCTTGCGACATGGATCTGGCAGTCAATAAATGACATGCCGAAAAGCCTGATAATAAAGGAGAAAAGGCTTTTGTGATAGAGATGTTAAAGGCAAAAAAAGACTGGTTTCCGGAATGGAATTCAGTGAAAAGATTATTTTTCCGCAACCGGTTTACCATGCCGGATGGCATGCGCATAAAGAGGAAAAAATCACCGCTTCTGGCGGGAACAGCATTCAAGGGGACAGGAACAGGGAGGAAAGCGGAAGTAAATGAAGGAATGGAATTTTGTGCAAGTGGCGTGAGACCGAAGAAGAGGAATTTTTGAGCACACAGGTGAAACAAGTTTTATGAAGGTTATTGAGTAAAGTGATGTCCGGATCAAGGATGATTTTGACAGTTGTTCTGCTGGCAGCCATGACCACAATGGTCTCTGCAGCAGGATTGACTGTTCCTGCAGGAAGCACGCTGACAGTCAGCGGCAATTTTACCCTGCCGTCCCATCTGGCATTTCAGGGTGCAGTTGTGCTTTCAGCTGCATCTGCTGTTGTGCCGAATGTCACTTTATCCGGCAACTGGATCAATGGCGGCACTTTTACCCCAAATTCCGGTAAAGTCACATTCAGCGGGGCCGCCAATCAGGGCCTGACATCCAACAATCAGTCGTTTTTTGACCTGACAGTTGACAAGTCCTCAGCCTATACCGTGACTGTGACAGGAAATCTGACTGTGACCGGCAATTTCGTGATCACCAGAGGGATAATCAACTGCGGAGCCGGCACAGTTGATATCACGACCAATCCTGGCAGCATCTCTGCACTTGGCACATTCAAGATGGCAGGCGGCACAATCACACCGCTGAATGCGATCACCAACAACGGCACTATCGAAATTCAGGGCAATGAAACAATAGCCCTGGTTACAGTCACGAACAACCCCGGTTCCAAGGTGATTTTCACAGGAACAACCAATGCGACATCAGACACATACACGATGCCGACATGGAACTACGGCTGCAGCGTGATTTTCAACTGCGGCGAGGGAACGGGCTTTAAGGACCGTTTCCAGTTCCCGGCAGACGCAGTCGGCATTGAGGGCCTGACTGTTACCAACTGCACTGTCGAGGTCATGGCTTTTGACATTACCATGAGTCAGGCTTCGGTCATTAACGGGCAGTTGTGGGGTGTGACAGGCCACTCCATCACATTCAACGGCACAGCCACTATCAACGCCGGCGGCAAGCTCAAGCTCGATGGCGGAACACTGACTACCGCATTGGGAATCACCAATAACGGTACACTGCAGCTGCACGGCAGCGAAACCACGACCCTGACAGGCGGGATCACCAATAATGCCGGATCATGGGTGACATACGACGGCACATGGAGCGGTCAGGTCAAGAACTGGACATATCAGGGCTTGCGGATCGATGGCGGGGCTTCAGTCTATCGCACACCTGGCGTAAATCTAACAGTCAATGAAACCATGGAGATCCTGACAGGAACATTCAATACCAATGACGGTGGCTCTGACAGGACGCTGACTGTCAATAAAGGGTTTGTAAATGCCGGGACCTTTGTCGGTAACGGTTCGCTTCAGACATATAACGGCAACTGGATCAATACCGGAAATTACACAGCGTCAAGCGCAAATACAATTGTGGCTCACGCTTCTGCATTCTCATTCAACAGCACAGCCGGAACCATTGTCCCGGCCGGCGGGACATTTGTGTTTCAGGGTGCGGGCACCACACTTTTCGTGGGAAACGGCACTTTCAACAACTTCACATGCATCACACCTGGTAAGCAGATGACCTTTACCATGGGTTCCGCACAGACCATCAATGGTACGCTGACCATCACAGGCGCTTCCGGCAATTTAGTCAAGCTGCGCTCGACAGGAGCCGCCAATTACACGCTCGATTTTCCAAACGGCACTCAGACCATCACATATGCTGACCTGCAGTATTGTATCGCAGGCACTAACCAGGGCACAGCCAACGACTCCAAAAATTCAGGCAATAATGTCAACTGGCTCTGGGGCTCTGTGTCATGGACTGGTGGAGCAGGCACCACCAACTGGGAAACCGGGCTTAACTGGTCCAGCGGAATCAGGCCTGGCATCAATGACACGGCAGAGATAGCAGTAGCAGCCTTCCAGCCTGTGCTGACGGCCCATGTGTCGATCAAGGCCCTGCTGGTCAACACAGATGCCACTCTTAAGCTCGCAGGATTCAACCTGGCCTGCTCGTCAGCGTCCACTTCGGTCAATGAGGGAACGATCGAGCTCTTCGGCAGCGAAACAGTCACATTCACAGGCGGACTGAACAACACAGCCGGATCGAAAATGAGACTTACCGGCACCAGCAACGCTGCAGCCAATACATACGATCTGCCGAACTGGACATACAACGGCAGCCTGTACTTCGTAGGCAGCGAGGCCGGAGGACAGAAGGACAGGTTCAGGTTCCTGGCTTCGGCTACAGCGCTGGAGGCTCTGGAGGTCACCAATTGCACGGTCGAGACCCAGAATAACAACATCACCATGAGCGGCACCACTACGATCAACGGACAGCTGTGGTGCGCCTCCCAGGCAACGACCTTCAACGGCCCGGCCACGATCAGCGCCAGCGGCGTAATGAAACTTTCCGGCGGCACACTGACTCCCACGGCCGGCATCACCAACAACGGCACCCTCTATCTGTATGGGAACGAGGCCATCAATGCCGGAGCTGTTACGCACAACAATGGATCGTTCGTGATCTTTCAGGGATCGACCAATGGCGTGGCCAATACCATCAATATCCCGGCAGCAGGCTGGACTTACAGCGGCAACACGGTCTTCAACTGTTCAGAACCGACCGGTCAGAAAGACCTGTTCCGTTTCTTAGACAACGCCATCCTGATGCAGAGCCTCTCCGTCACCGGCTGCACTGTCGAGACCCAAGTCTACAACATCACCATGAGCGGAGCTACCACAATCAACGGGCAATTGTGGTGCGGCCCTGCCGGACAGACCACCACACTGAACGGTGCCACTACTATCGCTGTCGGCGGAGTGATGAAACTTTCAGGCGGCACGCTGACCCCGACAGGAACGATCACTAACAACGGCACGATCCGCCTGATCGGGTCAGAAACCATCAATGCCGGGGCCGTTACCTGCACCAGTGGCTCAAAACTGATATTTTACGGCACACCGGACGGGGTGGCTGACATTTATTCCATGCCTGCGGCCTGGATTATCGAGGGAGACCTGAGTTTCGAGTGCACAGAACCGACTTTCAACACAGACACCTTCCGCTTTTCATCTCCACAGGACACGATTGAGGCCTTAGTCATTACCGGATGCACAGTTGAGACCATGAACAACAACATCACTGTTGCTGATACAACGACCATCAGCGGGCAGTTATCAGGCGGAGCTCAGGCCAGCACATTTAACGGGGTTATGACGATAAATGCCGGAGGTACGCTGCAGCTCGGCGGCACAGGCCATGTGCTTAATCCGACAGCAGGTATCACCAACAACGGTACGATCAGGATCTATGGCAGTGAAACGATCAATGCCGGAGCAGTTACCAGCAACGCCGGTTCGAATGTGATTTTCACAGGCACGACAAATGCCTCATACGACACTTATGGTATTCCGGCAGCGGGCTGGACATACAATGGAAGCATATATTTCGTTTGCGGCGAACCTGCGGCTCAAAAGGACAGGTTCAGATTCCAGGCGGCGGCCAATGGCATCGAATCACTGACTGTCACCAATTGCACTGTTGAAACCCAGAACAACAACATCACCATGAGTGATGATGTCCTGATCAACGGACAATTCTGGGGCGGGGTACAGACCACCACCATCACAGGCTCTGCTACCATCGAGGTCGGTGGTGTTTTGAAGCTCGGAGGCAATGGCGCCACGCTCAATACAGCAGCAGGTACTTTGACCAACTACGGCCTGATCAGGCTCAAGGGCTCAGAAACCTGCAATGAAGACGCCTCTGTCGTCAACATGACAGGGTCCACAGTGCAGTATGACAGCGGGACCAATGATGATGTCAAGGACTGGGGATACCAGAATCTGATCATTAACGGTGGTATCATTGATCTGGGTCAGGATCTGACTGTTAACGAGGATTTTTCGATTGTCAATGCAGGCACATTCAAAGCCGAGAACTTTACACTGCTGGTTAAAGGGAACTTCAGTAACGCAGGGTCATTTTCCGGAGGCACAGGCACGCATACTTACAAGGGTAACTGGACCAATAGCAGCGCTTATACCGCAACCTCGCTCAACACCAATTTCAGTCCACTTGCCGGACCAGTCGTAATTGTCAACAGTGGAACTGTCAGCCCCAATAGCGGAACCGTCAATATCCAGCCCGGGGATGCTGTTGCTCCTGTATATTTAGGAACCAATCTGACAACCAACCCGTTGTATAGATTGAATGTACTGGCAGGAGCTACCCTGAACCTTTCCGGGTACAACATTTCTGCAACAGCGGCCTCGACCAATTCCGGCACTATTGAACTCCAGGGCGGCGAGACAGTAACCTTCTCAACCAGTATGACCTGCAATGCCGGGTCCAAGGTGATCTTTGACGGTACTCCAACAGGAACCAGCAACCTGTACACCCTTCCCAATTGGATATATAGCGGCAGTATCCTGTTCAATTGTACAGAACCAACCGGGTTCAAGGACAGGTTCCGGTTCCAGGCACATGCTGCCGGCATTCAGGCCCTGACTATTAACGATTGTACTGTGGAGACCATGGCCTTCAACATTGCTATGAGTGGAGCCACCATTGTTAACGGGCAACTTTGGTGCGGCGCTCAAACAACGACTTTTACAGGCGCGGCCTCAATCAATTCCGGATGCACACTCAAGCTCACAGGTGGCACCCTGAATCCGACTGGTGGCATCACTAACGATGGCACAATTGACCTGTACGGGTCTGAGACCATCAATGCCGGGAATGTGATCAGCAACGCGGGATCTATGGTGGTATACCGCGGAACGAACGACAACCTGATTCAGACATTCTCGATTCCTGCTTCCTGGACCTTTAACGGGGATCTGTCCATTGACGGTTCGGAAACAGAAGCCAACAGGGACATTTTCAGGCTCGGGTCCCACCAGGCCGGGGTCGACAGCCTGACCATCACCAGCGGTACTCTGGGACTGAACGGATACAATCTGACAGCCGCCGATGCTTCAGTTAATAATTATGTAATTGAGCTGCAGGGCGTGGAAACAGTGTCCTTCCCATCAGGCATGACTCATTCTGTCGGCTCTTACATCCGCTATGTCGGATCAGACAACGGGGTGTCCAATGTCATGACTGTCAACACAGGAGCAGGCTGGGAATACCGCAACCTGGTGATCGATGAGGACGCGGTTGCCTTCAGGGACATCTTCCGCGCTAATGGGAGCTTAGACAATTTCTCGGCAGCAGGCAGGCTGTATGTCACTGACGGCACACTGGAACTCCAGGCTTTTGACCTCGCAGTGCCTGGTTCCATCACCATCAGTGTCGGCGGCAGGCTCAAGCTTTCAGGTGGAGCCCTGACCCCGACAGGAGGCATTGCCAATAGCGGTGTTATCGAGATGCAGGGCAATGAAACCATTAATGCCGGCGCAGTGGTCAATAACCCGGGTTCAACCGTGCTGTTGACAGGAACTAATGACAATGTCACACAGGTGTTCGACATACCGGCCCTGTGGACCTATTCAGGCAATCTGACTGTTGATGGAACAGAGACTCTGGCCAACAAGGACACCGTCAGAATGAGTGCGGACCTTCTGAACCTGCAGGCAGTGCGCACTGCAGACGGCACATTGAACCTGAACGGCTTCGACCTGACAGCCAGTGCCGCTTCAGTCAACAACGGCACTTTGCAGCTGCAGGGAGACGAAATCGTCACTTTTACAGCAGGCCTGACCCATGGTGTGTCTTCTTCTGTGCGCTACACAGGGTCAGACAATGCCGCTACAGATGTCATGACAGTCCGCACTGGAGCTGACTGGGCCTATCAAGGCCTGGTGATAGCAGAAACCGCTGTAGCCGGAGGCAGGGATCGCTTCCAGCTGACTGGAGACCTGACCAACTTTGCCGCAGGCGGCACATTGAGCATCCAGAACGGGACCATGGAAACCCAGGCCTTTGAACTGGCGATTCCGGGCGCCGCAACCATTGGAGCCACAGGCAGGCTGAAAATGGCGGGAGGCACGCTGACACCGACCGGAGGACTGGCTAACAGCGGATACATCGAGATGCAGGGCAATGAAGCCATCAATCCAGGAGCTGTCACGAACAACGCCGGTTCCACAGTGCTGATCACAGGCACGAACACCGGCACTGCCGACACATACAACATTCCCAACTGGACCTATAACGGACACATTCAGTTCATAAGCGCTGAACCTACCGGCCAGAAAGATTCGTTCCGCTTCCAGGCCGCTGCTAACGCCATTCAGGACCTGACCATAACCAACTGCACAGTCGAGACACAGGCCCACAACATCACGCTCAACGGAGTCACCACCATCAGCGGTCAGCTGCAATGCGGTTTGCAGATCACGACTTTCAGCGGAGCGGCCAACATCCTGGCCGAAGGAACGCTGAAGATGACAGGGGGAACTCTTAACCCGACCGGCAGCCTGACAAATAACGGCATAATCGACATGCAGGGGACTGAAACAATTGGAGCCGGGGCGGTTGCCAATAATTCCGGGTCCACAGTCATATATCGCGGCAACAACAATGGTACAGGCGATACTTACACCATGAAGAACTGGACCTACCGCTCCTTAGTGATAAACAGCGCGGACACGGACATCAACCGCGACATCTTCAGGCCGTTTGCCAACCTGGTTCTGGTGGAAAACCTTTCGGTTGCAAGCGGCAGCCTGGACCTCAACGGCAAAAACCTGGCTGTGGGCGGAAATACGACAATCGCCGACCGGCTGATCCCTGGCGCGGGCACCATGGGCTTCACAGGCAGCGTCAGCCTGAGCGGCTCAGCATACCTGCTGCCAGGCACTGGTGTGCAGAGCTATACTGGAGATGTGAGCTTAAGCGGCACCTGCACATTCGACGGAGGCACAAATAAGAATACCTTCAACGGCAGCGTGACCATCGGCGCAGGCACTACATTCAATGCTACTTCAGGCTCGACCTGGCTGACCGGCGATGGTGCCACATGGACCAGGGATGCAGCCGCCAACTTCAGCCATAACAACAGCACAGTGATTGTGGCAGGGACAGGCACTCTCAATTTCTCGGGGGATACCACTTTTAAAAACCTGACCTGTACGACCGGCGGCAAAACGCTGCAGTTTGAGCAGGGGAAAACTCAGACTGTTCAGGGCACATTCACTATTACAGGTGAGCCTGGTAATCTTATCAATCTCAGAAGTTCCGGGATCGGGCAGTATACTCTTGATTTCCCGGCCGGACCACAGACTGTTTCTTATGCTGATATCGAATACAGCATTGCAGGTATCAATACTGGAACGGCCAATATTTCGCGCAATTCGGGCAACAACACCAACTGGAGCTTTGGCGGCATGACCTGGGATGGAAGCGACAGCGCTGACTGGGAAGACGGGGATAACTGGAGCACAGGCATGATTCCGACCCCTGTTGATGATGTGGTTGTCCCGGCAGGTATCGCCAACCAGCCCGTGCTGTCCGCTCCGGCCTCAGTCAAGACCCTGACCATCAATTCCGGGGCGACTGTGAATCTGAACGGGTTCGACATTGATGTCATCGGTGCCACTGCCAACAGCGGCACAATCGAACTCCAGGGCAGTGAAACCACAACTTTTACAGGAGGGCTGGTTCACACCGCAGGATCAAAAGTGATTTACAGCGGCGGGTCAGGACAGATCAAAGACTGGGCTTACAAGGGTTTGGTCATTGACGAGCTCGGTGCTACTTATCAGACGCCTGGAGCTGACCTGTCTGTGGCTGAAACACTGGAAATCAGGGCCGGCACATTTGACGCTAATGACGGGGTTGCTGACCATACTGTCACTGCAGCCGGGTTTGTCAATGCCGGTATTTATCTCGGCGGTACTCTGAGCAATACCTTTTCAGGCGGATTTGTGAATTCCGGAACGGTCACAGCCACAAGCGGCAATACAGTGCTTGATGGAGTAACCCTGTTCAACAATACCGGGGGCGCGTTCAACGCCAATGGCGGGACAGTCATTGTGCAGGGCGCAGGCACCACGACCTTTGCCGGTAACACTTCATTCAATGACCTGACCTGCACGACTGCAGGCAAGCAGCTGACCTTTACAGCAGGATCGAATCAGACCATCAGCGGAGTGCTGACTGTCACAGGCGCAGCAGGCAACCTGATCAAACTGCGTTCAACAGCCGCTGCCGCATACACCATCACGGACAGCGGCACAGAAAATGTCACATTCGCTGATGTCGAGTATTCCACTGCAGCTAACGGGATAACGGCAACGAGTTCGAAAAACTCGGGCAACAACACCAACTGGAACTTCGGCAATGTTGTCTGGACTGGCGCGGCGAGCACGGACTGGTCTGCAGCCGGAAACTGGAATACCGGGGTTGTGCCCGGGCAGTACGACAGTGTCGAGATTGACGCAGGTCCGCTTAATCAGCCGGTGCTCTCAGCCTCAGCCACGGTTTATGCCATGACGCTGAACACAGGCTCGACAATTGACGCTAACGGATTCAACTGCACAATCAATGCCGGAAGCGCTTCTTTCAATGTGTACGGTACAGTCGAACTGATCGGCAATGAAGCCGCGATTACTGCCCCGACCCTGAGAAACGGCTCCTCAGTCATATATCGCGGCAATGGCAATGGAGCCCAGAACATTTACACTATGAAGGGGTGGAGTTACAGGAATCTTTTAATCAACAGCACGGATTCCGCTGTCAGCCGGGACATTTTCAGGCCTGTTGCCGACCTGATCGTTCCGGAAAACCTGACTGTTAGCAGCGGCTGCTTTGACTTAAGCGGCAAAAACCTCTCTGTTACCGGAAATACGGCTATTGCAGATCGCTTTGATCCCGGTTCCAGCACCCTTGGATTCACAGGCAGCGTCAGCCTCACAGGCGCGGCTGAGTTCCTGCCAGGCACTGGAGCGCAGGTTTATACTGGAGATGTCACGCTCAGTGGAACAAGCACATTCGATGGCGGTAACAACAAGAACACTTTCGCCGGCAGTGTGGCTATCGGCGCAGGCACCTCGTTCAGCGCCACCTCGGGTACCACCTATCTTACAGGCACAAATGTGACATGGAGCAAGAACGCAGCCGGGAATTTCAGTCATCTTAACGGCACATTCCTGATCCAGGGCGGTGGAACAACAAATTTCAGAGGAAGCAGCACTTTCAGGAATCTCGCCTGTGAGACCGCCGGAAAAATCCTGAATTTCGAACAGGGCCTGACACAGACTATCCAGGGAACCCTGACCATTACCGGCGTGGCAGGAAACCTGATTACACTCGAAAGCTCCGGAGCCGGGGCCTATACCCTGAATTTCCCGAACGGGGCTCAGACCGTGACATACGCTGATCTCGAATACTGCACAGCAGGAACAAATTCCGGCACAGCCAATAATTCCCGCAATTCCGGCAACAACACCAACTGGAACTTCGGTACAGTCACCTGGACAGGTGCTATCGGCACTGACTGGGCGACAGGCGGAAACTGGAACACAGGTGTGGCGCCCGGACTCTTTGACACAGTGGAAATAGCCGCTGCCGGTAATCAGCCGGTGCTGTCAGGCGCAGTCGCGGTCAAGGTCCTGATCATTGACAGCGGCAGCACACTGAAACTTTCAGGAAACAATATCGAGGTGACAGGAGTGACTTCCAACAGCGGCACGATCGAACTCCAGGGCGCTGAAACCACGACTTTTACCGGGGGGCTTGCCAATAACGCCGGGTCAAAGATTAAGTACAAAGGCGGAGCGGGTCAGATCAAAAACTGGACATATAGAAACCTGATCATCGACGGCATAGCCGCCACATACCGCACCCCTGGAGACAACCTGGCAGTGGCGGAAACCCTGGAAGTGATGAGCGGCACATTCAGTGCCAATGACGGAGGCGCAGACCGCACAGTCACAGCAGCAGGTTTGGTCAATGCCGGTATTTATCTCGGCGGGACTCTGACCAATACCTTTTCAGGTTCATTTGTGAATTCCGGAACTTATACAGCCACAAGCGGCAGCACAGTACTTGATGGAGTCAGCCTTTTCAACAACACCAACGCATTCAACGCCAATGGCGGCACAGTTATTGTCCAGGGCGCAGGCACAACCACCTTTGCAGGAACCACTACCTTCAACCACTTGTCCTGCACAACCGCCGGAAAGCAGCTGACTTTTACCATGGGCACAACCCAGACTGTATCTGGTACGCTTACTGTCACCGGCGCCGCCGGAAATCTGATCAAGCTTCGCTCAACTGGAGCAGGGGCCTATACACTGAACTTCTCAAACGGGCCGCAGACCGTGTCGTTTGCCGATCTGCAGTACTGCACAGCCCTTACAAATCCGGGCAATGCAAATTCATCAAGCAATTCCGGCAGCAACATCAACTGGAACTTCGGTAACTTCATCTGGACCGGTGCTGTTTCCACAGACTGGGCTGCAGCCGGAAACTGGTCGAGCGGAGTGGTTCCCGGTCAGTACGACAGTGTGGAAATAGCCAACGCAGCCAATCAGCCTGTTCTTGCAGCGCTTACCACAGTCAAGGCGCTGACTGTCAATACAGGTTCTACTCTTGCGACTGCAGGCAACAACATCACTGTCACTGCTGGTGCGGCATTCTTCAGCGTTTACGGTACGATCGAACTTTCCGGGAGCGAGGGTGCGATCACAACCCCGACATTCCATGCAGGATCTCTGGTGATTTATCGCGGCAATGCCAATGGATCCCAGAACACCTTTACCATGAACAACTGGAGTTACAGGAACCTGTTGATTAACAGCACGGACGCAGGGGTGAACCGGGACATCTTCCGGCCGTTCGCCGACCTGGTGATCCCGGAAAACCTGACTGTCGGAAGCGGTTCTCTTGACCTCAGCGGAAAGAACCTTTCAGTTACCGGAGTTACAATGATTGCGGACAAACTTGACCCTGGGTCCAGCACGCTTCTGTTTACAGGCGGGTTTGCTCTGTCAGGGACTGCTGAATTTCTTCCGGGCAGCGGCGGCCAGACTTTTGGCGGGGATGTCACGATCAGCGCTGGAACCTCGTTCAATGCCACTTCCGGCATGACTTACCTCACAGGAACCGGCGTCACATGGACCAAAAACGCTGCCGGTAATTTTACCCACAACAATGGTGGTGTCACAGTGCAGGGAGCAGGTATCACCAATTTCAGGGGTGCCAATACATTCAAGAACCTTATCTGTACGACAGCCGGCAAAACGCTCAATTTTGAAATGGGTCTGACCCAGACTATCCAGGGTACGCTGACCATCACAGGCGTTTACGGCAACATGATTAGTCTCAGAAGCTCCGGAGCCGGAGCTTATACTTTGAATTTCCCTAATGGCGAGCAGACGGTTACTTACGCTGACCTGGAATACTGCACAGCAGGAACGAATGCGGGCAATGCCGATATTTCCCGCAATTCAGGCAACAACACCAACTGGGTATTCGGGAGTGTGACATGGACCGGAGCCGCGAACACCGACTGGGCTGATGCAGGAAACTGGGATATTGGGGCTGTGCCCGTTGCCAGTGATAAGGTTGTTGTCGCTGCCTCCGCCAATCAGCCGGTGCTTTCAGGGCTGACCTCGGTCCAGACCCTGACTGTCAACAGCAATGCCACGCTGCGCCTTAGCGGTCAGAACCTGACAGTGACGGGCGCGGCTGTCAACAGCGGCACGATCGAGCTGCAGGGCGGGGAAACCACCACTTTTACCGGCGGACTGACCAACAATGCCGGGTCGATGTTCGCTTACACAGGCGGATATTCCGGGCAGATCAAGAACCTGTCATACAAGAGGCTGAAGATCGCAGGCGGAGCGCTGGATTTATATCGCACGCCAGGCGCAAATCTGGTAGTGGGAGAAACCCTGGAAATCGCATCCGGCACCTTTAACGCCAATGATGGAATCGAAGACCGGACTGTTGCTGCGGCAGGGTTTATCAATGCCGGGACATATTCGGGCGGCACATTAACCAACTCTTTCAGCGGAGCTTTTGTCAATTCAGGCACATTCACGGCTACCAGCGGCAATACTCTGCTCAACAGTGTGACCACATTCAATAATACCGGAGGCACATTCACGGCCAATGGCGGCACAGTGACCCTGCAGGGAGCTGCCACCACGCTTTTCAAGGGGAACAGTGCATTCAATGACCTGACATGCACCGAGCCGGGCAAGCAACTGACCTTCACGGCAGGATCGTTCCAGACGGTTAATGGCACTCTCACAGTGACAGGCACACCCGGCAATCTGATCAAGTTCAGGAGCACTGCGGCCGGCGCATACACGCTCAGCTTTCCGAACGGCCCGCAGACCGTATCTTACGCTGATCTACAATACTGTATAGCCCTTAACAATGCTGGTACTGCCAATAATTCCCGTAATTCGGGCAACAACACCAACTGGAACTTCGGCACAATCACATGGACCGGCGCATCGAATACGAGTTGGTCAACAGAGAGCAACTGGAATATCGGGGCTGTGCCCACGGAATTCGACAGCGTGATGATCGCCAATGCCGCCAATCAGCCGGTTCTCTCATCAAGCATCAACCTGCAGTCATTGATCATCAACAGCGGATCATCGCTGTCATTAAGCGGATGGAACATTTCGGTCGCAGGCGCAACTGTCAACAACGGAATGATCGCGCTCCAGGGCGGGGAAACAGTCATCTGGACCGGGGGAC